>JAISXV010000285.1 GCA_031270335.1 Prevotellaceae bacterium
AAATTGTTGAAATCGATTAAACGCACGTCCGGCAACAGAGGACGAAACGCATTATGGAAACATTCGTCGCTCATCAGAGTTAAAACTCCCTGTGTACTGCCATGATACGCATTACGAAATCCGATAATTTCCTGTCGTCCGGTGTAACGTTTTGCTAATTTCATTGCGCCCTCGTTTGCTTCGCTTCCCGAATTGACAAAATATACATTCGACAGGTTTTCAGGCAAAAGCGACACAAGTTTACCCGCATATAAGGCTTGCGGCGACTGAATAAATTCGCCATACACCATAAGATGCATATATTTGGACGTTTGCTCATTGACAGCCTTAACCACATCGGGATGACAATGACCGGCATTACTTACCGAAACGCCTGCAATCAGGTCAATATAACGTTTTCCGTCAGGACTGTACATATATATCCCTTCGGCTCGGGCAATTTCAATACCAAACGGAGCAGGCGAAGTCTGCGCCTGACAGGTTAAAAATAAATGACGTAAATTCATCTGATAATCAGGCTACATTTATTATGTATAATATGCGAATAAATGAAACTATTGCAGACAGGACAATCGATTGCGCTGCTTTTTGCCGTTCGCCTTTCGACGCCAGAATGATGTAATAGACAAATCCGCCTATTATCGGGAAAAAACCATTGGCTGCAACTATTGCGATTATGTCCATGAAAGACAGCAACGATCGTTTGTCGCCCGTTTCTTTTTCACGCTTTTCGGCATCTCTTCTTTGTCGTTCATATTCATAGAAATTCTGAGGCTCCTTTTTCTCATACCTTAAATTATCTCTTTCATATTTTGGCGTTTCCGTTTTGTTCGGCTCAAAATTAAATTCTTCGATATTCGGAATGTTATTATCTATCTCCACATCAGGTATTTCCCATTCATAAATTGATTTGCGTTGCGATTTTGGCGGAGGTTGCGTCGATGTTTGCGAATTTTTGAATATGTTTTTATTTTTCTTGCGAGTGTAAGTATCCTGATTGACATTTTTCCTCAACTTTGATTCGCCGGAATCTTTATTGTAAGCCATATCTTATTTATTTAATTCTTTATCAATAATTTTTTTCATCGCATTAAACTCTCGTTGATCGAATAAGCGAGTTTGGAAAATGATTTTCCCGTCTCTGTCCACAATGACATTCCGTGTTACGCCTGCATCTTTTTCGGCATATTTCTGGAAACTTTCCCCCGATTTGTCCGGCACGACAGGATAAGTTATTTTCGTCTTTGTAACCAAAACGCGAATCTTGTCAAAATCTTCCTTATACGCCACGCCAACAAGTGCAAAATCGTCCCTGTCCTTATATTTTTGCCATATATCCGATTCGATATGAGGCATTTCTCTAATACAAACGCTACACCAGCTCGCTGTGAACTGTAACATAACAACTTTTCCACGTAAATCGCTTAAATTCTTTGTTGTCCCGTCTTCGTAACGTATTTCAAAATCGGGCGCTCTGTCGCCCACTTTCACAATATATCCTCTGCCGGCGCCTTCGCCGTCAAACCGGGCGATTGCAAGAAAAGCCGGTAAGGTTAAAATCATCATAATACAATATTTTATTACTTTCTTCATACTTTAAAATCATTTATAATCTCCTGTTAAACATTATTTAACGTTTCTTTTTACGCTGTATTGCCATAAAAAAAACTGTCGCAAGTTACAAAAATATTTTGATACCAATATTTTTTTGATTTTTTATCCTCAAAAAATGAAAAATTGAGAATTAAGAATTTTGTTGTAATTTTGCGGTCGATTTAAAGAAGATTTTGTATATAAATGTATGTTTGAAAATTTATCGGAACGCTTAGAACGTTCATTCAAATTGTTAAAAGGCGAAAGCCGTATCACAGAGTTAAATGTTGCTGAAACATTGAAAGATGTACGTAAGGCGTTATTGGATGCCGACGTCAGTTACAAAATTGCAAAGACTTTCACCGATGATGTGAAAATCAAGGCTATGGGGGCGAATGTCCTTACGTCAGTGAAGCCTGGCGAGATGATGGTAAAGATTGTCCATGACGAGCTTGTGGCTCTGATGGGCGGCGAGGCAAGCCAGATAAACATCAAGGGCGAACCTGCGGTTGTCCTGATTGCCGGGTTACAAGGTTCGGGTAAGACCACCTTTTCGGGAAAATTAGCCAATTATCTCAAGACAAAGAAAGGTCGTACTACCTTGCTGGTTGCCTGCGACGTGTACCGTCCCGCTGCTATCGAGCAACTCAAAATACTTGGCGAACAGACAGGAGTTCCGGTATATACCGAAGAAGGAAGTAAAAATCCTGTCGAAATAGCGTCGAACGCCGTCAAGCATGCCAAAGTCCACGGATACAGTGTTGTAATCGTCGATACTGCCGGACGTCTGGCTATCGACGAGGAGATGATGTCCGAAATAACGAGTATCAAAAAGACAATCAACCCGCAGGAGACGCTTTTTGTTGTGGATTCGATGACCGGTCAGGACGCAGTCAATACCGCTAAGGAGTTTAACGACAAGCTGAATTTCGATGGCGTCGTACTCACCAAGCTCGACGGCGACACAAGAGGCGGAGCGGCATTGTCGATACGTTCAATTGTCAGCAAGCCAATCAAGTTCATGAGTTCCGGAGAAAAAATGGATTCGTTAGACATTTTCTATCCCGAACGAATGGCTGACCGTATCCTCGGCATGGGCGACATCGTGTCGTTTGTCGAAAAGGCTCAGGAACAGTTCGATGAAGAAGAAGCGCGCCGTCTGCAAAAAAAAATAGCCAAAGACCAGTTCGATTTCAATGATTTCCTGAAACAAATACAGCAGGTAAAGAAGATGGGCAATATTAAGGATTTGATGGGAATGATTCCCGGATACGGCAAAATGGTGAAAAATATGGAAATCGACGACAACGCGTTTAAAACTATCGAGGTAATAATACAGTCGATGACGCCCGCCGAACGCGAACATCCGGATATCATCAACGGAAACCGCCGTAAACGTCTTGCTTCCGGCAGCGGAACCGATATAGCGCAGGTCAACCGTCTGTTGAAACAATTCGACGAAATGAAGAGAATGATGAAAATGGCGACTAAAGGAAATATCAAACCGGGTCATAAAAAAACAGGACGAAGATAATATATTATTGATATGGAATATTTTAAAACTTGCAGGGGAATACCCGTATATATAAGCGATACAAAACAGGGCGACAAAACAGTCGTTCTCCTGCACGGGTATTTGGAAACAAACGAGGTGTGGGCGGATTTTAAGGAACTGCTCAAACCTCATGTTCGTGTCATTGCAATAGATTTGCCCGGCAACGGACTCTCGGGAACTAATCCGAACGAAAACAGCATGGAATTTATTGCCGATGTTGTCGCTGATGTTTTGAATCATTCCAAAATCGACAAGGCAACAATCGTCGGACATTCGATGGGCGGATACGTGGCGCTGGCTTTTGCCGAAAAATATCCCGAACCGACTGAAAAACTGTGCCTTTTCCATTCAACGCCAAATCCCGATACCGAAGAAAAAAAACAAAACCGGAATCGCGAAATAGCGCTTATCAACGAAGGTAAACTGGAACTGATTCTGCAAATCAATATCGCAAACATGTTTGCAGATGAAAATCTGCAAAGAATGGAAGATGTTATCGTTATGATTACCGAAAACGCCATGATTTCCGAACCCGAAGGAATTGTCGCCTGTCTGCGAGGCATGAAAAACCGTAAGAATATGAACGTGTTCCTGTCGGGATTCGACAAACCTTTGCTGTGGATATTCGGTAAAAACGACAAATATATTCCGGAAACTGTCGCAGCAGGATTGATCGAAAAATTTCCGCACGCTAAAACGCTTATACTCAATAAATCCGGTCATGCAGGTTTTCTCGAAGAACCGGAAATAAGTTCGCAAACATTAATAGATTTTATTAAAAATGGATAGTACAAGACAACTCAAAATCGCACGCCAGATACAGAAAGATTTGGGGGAAATATTCCAGTTGCGCGGAATGGCGGCTTATCAGGGCGCTTTGATAACGGTAAGCGAAGTTCGTATTTCGCCCGACTTGTCGGTGGCAAAAATATTCCTCAGCGTATTTCCTTCAGACAAAGCCCCCGAAGTGATCGCAAAGGTCGAGCAGGAAAACAAAACGATACGAACCGAACTGGGTAAAAAAGTAAGACATCAGTTGCGTATCGTTCCCGAACTGCACTTCTTTATCGACGAAACATTGGATAAACTCGAACGTATCGACAGTTTGTTGAAGAAATAATTGTTTAGAAAAGATGAAGATAAAAGGTGTGAAAAAGAGCGGTATAATATCATATTTGACTTTAGCGTTTTTTTTATATTTATTTATAAATATTTCTGTTTCAGCAAAATTGCAGATTGACGAAAAAGAAACCGCTAAATCGAAGATTGACACCATCATTTATAAACCATCTTTCGATTACAAATTTTCTAAGGCTAAACCTAATATCATTGTCGATAACGACAGTTCGCTGCATTGTCTGTTCAAGAAATTGAGGCATTTGCGGGAATCGCCGAACGATTCCGTAAAGACCGTTTCGGTGGTGCATATCGGCGATTCGCATATTCAGGCTGATTTCTTTACGGGAACTGTCAGGAAGTTGATGAATCATTATTTCGGGAATCCGGGACGGGGTCTTATCGCTCCCAACAGGCTGATGAAAAGCAATAACGGACGACATTACAAGATAACTTCGCCGGACAAGTGGAAACATTCGTTTGTGGTGAAACCCAACGGAATACCTATCGGAGTGACCGGGTTGGGACTGCAAACACAAAATCTCACCGCCGACATTAATATTTTGACTGTAGATGAATCCTTTCCGGGCGAATGGGATTTCAATAAAGTGACGGCATACTGCAATCTCGAAAAAACGGACATCTATTTATTTCAACCGAATGTCGTCGAGATAGATACGGTCAATTCCTTTGCCAAAGCTTTCCTGCTGGAGAATTATACCAACAATGTAGATATGAGTTTTATATCTCCCGAAAAAGAAATTTCCGTTTCGGGATTTCACCTGTCCAACGGAAAGAGAGGCGTATTTTATAATTCGATAGGCATCAACGGCGCGAAATTCTGCAATTATAATCAGTGTTCCGAAGATTTTTACCGGCAAATTGCTTCCCTTGAACCCGACCTCGTGATAATTTCGCTGGGAACAAACGAAGCTATGGCAAAAGTAATTGACGAAGACCGCTTACACTCGGACGTTTCCGATTTCGTTTTCAACATACGACATTCATCTCCCAATACATGCGTGATATTCACGACCCCTGTCGAAACATTCGCAAGGGCGGGCAGAAAAATGCCGACACTGCCCAATCACAAAGCCGGAAAAGTGCGGGACGTCATCGCCGGTTTTGCCGAACGTAACAAATATCCTTACTGGGACTTGTATAATATTGCCGGTGGCAAAGGTTCGGCTCCGGAATGGAACAAAAAGAAACTGTTTGTCAGAGACCGGATTCACCTGACGCAAAGAGGATACGAATATCAGGGCGAACTTCTGTTTGAAGCGCTTATCAAATCTTACAATCAATATATAAAAGCGGATATATGATTTTCGGTTTCGACCTCAATAAATTTTTCAGACTGTTTATGTACTCCGGCGATTCGCCGATGATATTCAACAGCGGGTTTTTCCTGTTTCTTTTTCTTGTCTTCTTGTGCATATACATCAAACTGAGGACGAAAGACAATTACAGAATCATTTACGTAATATTGTTTTCGTATTATTTTTACTACAAATCGAGCGGCGTATATTTCCTGATTATGGCGTTTGTAACAACCTGGGACTTTTTCGCCGCCAAAGCGATGTATGTCACTGAAAACAAGTCGAAACGAAAATTGCTGATGATACTCAGCATCGCAGCAAATCTCGGGATGCTCAGTTATTTCAAATACACAAATTTCTTTTACGAAATATACTGCAATCTGACAGGACGCGGTTTTTCGTCGTTCGACATATTTCTTCCGGTGGGGATTTCGTTTTTCACTTTCCAGTCAATGAGTTACACGATTGACGTTTACCGTAAACAATTGACGCCATTAGATAAAATACAGGATTTTGCGTTCTACATTTCGTTTTTTCCGCAGTTGGTTGCCGGACCGATAGTCAGGGCGAGAGATTTCATTCCGCAAATCCATAAACCACTGTTTGTCAGTAAAGAAATGCTGGGAAAAGGGATATTCCTGATTATTGCGGGGCTGTTTAAAAAAGCGGTAATATCGGACTATATAAGCGTGAACTTTGTGGACAGGATTTTTGACAACCCGAACCTGTATTCCGGCGCAGAGAATCTGCTTGGTTTATACGGATATGCACTGCAAATTTACTGCGATTTTTCGGGATATTCCGACATGGCGATAGGCATCGCTTTGCTGCTGGGATTTCATTTCAACCTCAATTTCGATTCGCCATATCAATCGGCTACAATAACAGAGTTTTGGCGACGGTGGCATATTTCGCTGTCGTCGTGGTTGCGCGATTATCTGTACATCTCGCTGGGAGGCAATCGAAAAGGAAAATTACGGACGTATATCAATCTTATAATTACAATGTTGCTGGGAGGACTTTGGCACGGACCATATCTGCGGATGATATGCTGGGGAGCGATACACGGACTTGGTTTGGCGGCGCATAAGTTGCTGATGGGATTGTTGCCGACGTTGAAACCCTCGGGCAACAAAATGAAACCGCTGTGGAAAACGCTCGGAACAGTGTTTACATTTCATTTCGTCTGTTTTTCGTGGATATTTTTCAGAGCCGAAACCTTTGAAGCAGCGTTAAATATGATACGACAGATATTCACTTTCTTCCATCCCGAAATAATCGTCGATGTGCTGAGCGGCTATAAAATGGTGTTTGTGCTGATGACCATCGGTTTTATCCTGCATTTTATACCAAAACGTCTCGAAAACAGGTTCATCAACTACACAATCGCAATGCCGTTAATCTGGAAAGCAATAGCCGTCACCGCTATCATCGTGTTTATTATGCAGATTAAATCGTCGGAAATACTGGCGTTCATTTATTTCCAGTTCTGATCAGGATTATCTCAGCAAGAATTTTTTCCGTTATTCCCGAATTGCGTTCTACATAGTTGGCGCAGATTTTTCCCTGTCGTTCTCTTTCGTGATTATCATCGTTGAACCAGAGAGTTAACAGCGAGCGCAGTTCGTCGGCGTTGTTGATTGAAGTTGCTCCGCCGGCGGCGATGAGTTCTTTTGCTTCTTCGAATTTGTCGTATTTCGGACCGAAGGCGACCGGTATTCCGTACACGGCGGCTTCGAGCGTGTTGTGTATTCCGTTGTCGAAGCCGCAACCGATGTAGGCGGCGTCGGCGTAGCGATATATCGACGACAATATTCCGATGGTATCAACAATCAACACGTTAGCTTCTTCGGGATTTGTCTGTCCGGCTTGCGTGTATCTCAATGTCCTGCAAAACGAAAAAATCTGTTCCGACAGTTCGATTCGTTCGGGATTTATTTCGTGAGGAACCAGTATCAGTTTAATATCAGGAAATTGCCGGAGCGCTTCGGCGATTATTATCTCATCTTTTTGCCAGGAACTTCCGGCTATCAGCGTTTTTTGCGACGATTGTATAAAACGTTCTACGACAGGAAAACTGACGTTTTTGGATGCAACCTTGCGGACGCGGTCAAAACGCGTGTCGCCCGTGACCGTAACGTTGTTTATTCCCACAGTAGCAAGCAGTTGCTTCGACTGTTCGGTCTGAACAAATAACCGGGTGAAATATTTCACAGGATTTAACCATTTCAGCGCCGGCTTGAAAAAATACTGGTCGGGACGGAAAGTCGCCGAGACTAAATAACAGGGTATATTCCTCTTTTTTATTTGAATAAGATGATTTTTCCAGTAATCGTATTTTATCCAGAACACGACCGAAGGGTTTGCGGCTGCGAGGAATCTTTTTGCGCTAAAAGGAGTATCCCATGGGATATATGCGATTATGTCCGTTTTGCTGTAGTTTTGGCTGGGAATGAATCCCGAAGGCGAGAAGAACGTAACCAGCGATTTGTATTCGGGGCGCTGTTTCAGAAATGCCTCAAGCAGAGGTTTTCCCTGTTCAAATTCGCCGAGCGAAGCGCAATGTATCCACACTAAGGGCGCTGTGTCATTTCGACGTTTGTTTCTGATTCTGTTGATATTGCCCGACAGTCCTTTTAACCGATTACGGACTTTGCGGCTGAACGGATATGCCAGATAAGCAATCAGATATACCAGATAAATAAATACAGTGTACAACAAATTAATCTCCCATCTTTAACACGGCAAGAAAGGCTTCCTGCGGAACTTCCACATTGCCAACCTGTCGCATACGTTTTTTACCCTTTTTCTGTTTCTCAAGCAATTTGCGTTTACGCGTGATATCGCCGCCGTAACATTTTGCCAACACATCTTTACGCAAGGCTTTAACTGTTTCGCGTGCAATGATTTTCGCTCCTATCGCCGCCTGTATCTTGATTTCGAACTGCTGACGGGGAATGAGGTCTTTCAGCTTTTCGCACATCTTACGTCCGAAATCATACGAATGTTCTCTGTGTATGAGACTTGAAAGAGCATCGACAGGCTCGCCGTTCAGCAATATGTCTAACTTGACCAAATCGGCAGGATGATATTCCCCGACCGTGTAATCGAATGAAGCATAACCGCGTGAGATACTTTTCAGTTTGTCGTAAAAATCAAAGACAATTTCGGACAAAGGCATATCGTAAGTCAATTCCACACGATCTGTTGTGATAAAATGCTGACTTTTAAGAACGCCGCGCTTGTCGAGGCAAAGTTTCATCACCATGCCGAGATATTCGGTTTTCGTGATAACCTGCGCATTGATATACGGCTCTTCAACTTTGTCGATAACATTCGGCGACGGCAAACCCGAAGGATTATGTACGACAACGACTTCGCCTTTGGTCGTCGTAACGTTGAACGACACGTTGGGTACAGTAGTGATTACGTCCATATCGAACTCACGGTAAAGACGTTCCTGAACGATTTCCATGTGCAGCAGCCCGAGGAATCCGCAACGGAATCCAAAACCCAGAGCCAGCGACGATTCCGGCTCGAAAGTCAGCGAAGCGTCGTTGAGTTGCAACTTTTCCAGCGAGGCTCGCAAATCCTCGTATTCGTCCGTACTTGTAGGATAAAGTCCTGCAAAAACCATTGGCTTAACGTCTTCGAATCCCGAAATCGCCGTTTCGCAAGGATTGTTGACGTGCATAATCGTGTCGCCGACCTTGACTTCCGACGCTGTTTTGATTCCGGAAATAATGTAGCCCACGTCTCCGGCTACGATTTCCTTTTTGGGAATCAGGTTGAGTTTCAATGTTCCGATTTCATCGGCTTCGTATTCTTTGCCGGTAGCGAAAAATTTGACTTTGTCGCCTGCCCGCAATGTTCCGTTTATCACTTTAAAATAGGCGATTATCCCTCTGAACGAGTTAAATACCGAATCGAATATCAGCGCTTGCAGCGGGCGATTTTCGTCGCCTTCGGGAGCGGGGATTTTTTCGATAATCGTTCGCAATATTTCGTCCACTCCTTCGCCGGTTCTTGCGCTGGCGGCGATAATGTCGTCGTGCTTACAGCCAAGTAAATCGACAATCTGGTCTTTAACTTCTTCTACCATTGCCGCTTCCATGTCAATTTTGTTCAACACGGGAATGATTTCGAGATTGTGTTCGAGCGCAAGATACAGGTTCGATATTGTCTGCGCCTGTATTCCCTGCGTTGCATCGACCACCAGCAGAGCGCCTTCGCACGAAGCAATCGCTCTCGATACTTCATACGAAAAATCCACATGTCCGGGAGTATCAATCAGGTTCAAAATATATTTTTCGCTATCCTGAAAATACTCCATTTGTATGGCATGACTTTTGATTGTGATTCCTTTTTCGCGCTCCAAATCCATGTCGTCAAGCACCTGATCGTGAAAATCACGTTCGCTCAAAGTCTGTGTAGCCTGAAGCAAACGGTCAGCTAATGTACTCTTCCCATGGTCAATATGAGCTATTATACAAAAATTCCTAATATTTTTCATTCCTTATATACAGGACTTTATTCTTCTTTTTTACTAAAATCCGGACTGCAAAATTACATGAAAATTTTGGATTTCCAAAAGCGTGAGATAAAAATCAAGACCACATTGTTCCGCTTGTCACCGTACTCTCACGTACAAATATTATCTTTGTTTTAATTAAATATT
>JAISXV010000050.1 GCA_031270335.1 Prevotellaceae bacterium
AGACGAATTACGAAGTATATCGCTGGTTATTACCAATTTATATTGTTTCCGGCATAATCACTGCGGTAAATATTTCTGCTACCTTACTCGAAAAAGGGAAAGTTCGGGTAATTGGCTTGCTGGCACAAGCGAGTTTCTTTATTTATGTATCTCACGGAGTACAAATTTTGGGGCGTTTAAGCCAAGTGATAAACAAAGTTATTCCTTCCGAAAATCAATTTGTCCTGGTTTTCAAGTATTTGGCAACGCCGATTTTGTGTGTAAGTATTTGTGTGTTTATTTATTGGCTAATGCGCAAATTCACACCAAAAATTTTGGAAATACTGACGGGGAGCAGGTAAAATGCAGTAGAAATGATGTAAAGAAACGGCGGTAAAGAAATTTATCACCGTTAAGTGACCCACGTATACTCTGGTTAATCACACTGGTTAAAAGCGCCTGAGTTCTACTGAGGAATGCTTCCGACGAAAGTTACACGAAAGCCGTATGCGGGAAAACCGCACGTACGGATTGATGAGGGGGGTAGTGGAGACTCATTATTGAAGTCTCCCCGCTCTACTCTACTGGTTAAAAATAATAGAAAAATTACTATAACCGGACAATGCCAATGCGACAATTTGAAATGCAACCATCTAAAATCCAAAATCACTTTTTCGAATATCCTACCGGATTATTGAGCATAGGTACTTGAGTTTCTGATAAATTCAAGATCTTTTTCAACTCATCTATTTTCATAGATGCCCGTGGTACAGTAACCAATCCACAACCGGAAGCGAACAGCATGATATTCTGCGATACGATTCCGGCGTCAAGAGCGCCACATCGCTTTTGTCCCTCAGAATCGATGCCGATAAAGCGCGAAAGATCGGATACTATGAGCAACGATACCGGAGCATCACTAACCGACACTTGTCTGTCGGCGATTAGAGGACGGTGGTCGCCTTCCGCTATCGGTTTGAGTTCGTGCGCATTAGCATCGTAGAAATATGCGCCTTCTTCCATGATGGCATACAGGTCAATATCCTGATTGTTACGGGCAGTAGCTGCTGTTCGTCTTCCGTCGGGACGATTGATTCCGTTAGCAGCCCAAAGCAAGTCGGACAAATCCTGTAATGACAGTTTCTCTTTGGAAAATTCACGCTCCGAATGACGGTCACTGAGAGCTTTCATAATAGAAGAACCTCTGTCTTTGTTAGGAGCATTTAATTTTATTGGCTTCAGATTCTGAGCGTTTATCGTAATAGCCAACAATAATGTTGCAATAACTGAAATAACTGTTTTCATATCGTATTTTATTAAAATTACGGCGCAAGTTACAAAAAAAACAGATTGATGCTCCCGATTTAAGGGTTATAACGAAAAAAACAACCGTGATCACGACAAAAATGGGGATGATAGTTACATAATCATGTAATTTTTTAATCCCACTAATCATAATCCATTTTATTTTCAATCATTCGGGAAATATATTGCTGGATAATTGCTTTCAGAGTTGTTTCCATTTTTGGTTGTTCATCGACTGTTCCCAGCAGATTCTTTTGGAGAAAAATATCTGTTTTATAGTTATAAACAGCTTTTGTTTCCTGTCCGTCGAATTGCATAAAACAGTCATTTTGAATAAACTGGAACAGCCGATTATTGTAATTGACCACAAATTTATCTTTACGGTCGATACTGAAAATATCCTGTCCATAAGCGAAATATGGTTTGTCGTAATTCAGATAACCCAGGATACAGGGCATAATATCAATCTGTTGCACAGGCAAAGTATCCAATCCTTTTAACTCGCTGCCCGGATGATAGAACAAAACCGGGACGGAATAACTGTTGATATCCGTAAAATATTCGTCGTGAGAGGTTTGGTTGGTATGGTCAGCCGTCAGGACAAACAGAGTGTTTTCGAACCATTCGTATTGCGAGATAGTCTTAAAGAACTGTCGCAATGCATAATCCGTATATCTGATGCACTTGTGAATTGGTTGCGTACCTTCGGGAAATTCGTCCTCGTATCGTGGAGGGATACGGAAAGGATGGTGCGAGGTAGCCGTAAAGACCGAAGTTACAAAGGGTTGTCGCAATTCTCCCATTTTCCTGGCATAATATTGTAGAAATTCTTCGTCCCATACAGCCCACATACCGTCTAAATCTTTGTTTCCGTACTCGTTAAGTCCGAAATAGTCGTCGAATCCGGCGCTTTTGGCATAAGCCTGAAAACCCATCGACCCGTTTGGCGCTCCGTGAAAAAACGCCGAATAATATCCTTTCGTCTTCAAAACCTGGGCAATACCGCTGATGTCATTGGTCGAATAAGGCGTGAGAACGAACGGCTCTACAAACATCGGAATGCTCGAAAGTATTGATGGCATGGCGTCAATTGACTTCCGTCCGTTGCTGTAGGAATATGTAAACGTAAGACTTTCAGCGCATAATGAATCCAGAAACGGAGTATAGCCCTTGTAGTTTCCGTTGTCCAAATGGCTGTTGAAAAATCCGGAATATTCTTTGCCGAAACTTTCGACAATGAGGATTACGACATTCAAGGGTCGAAATTCTTCCTTCGGCTGCGGACAGTGAACGGGAGAATAAATAGCGTTCATTTTGTCTTCACTGTCAAAGTATTGAGGGTTGATATAGACCTGCTTGTCGATAGTCCTGATGATACAGAACGGAGTGTTGAGAACAATGGCGGTTTCGTCGCCTTTATTGACATATTTGTTTGCATTACTGAGCGTTATCGGACGGGTTGAGACTCCTGTGCCTCCACGCATCCCGATAACGGCGACGTAAATGAACCCACACATCAGCAAGGTATGTGTCGAATAGTAAATGATATTCCGCAAAAGCGCTGAGCCTGTTTTCTTTGTGTCCTTCGCGGCTTTGCGGGATATTTTTTTGACAATTGTCGGGAAACAGTACAGTTTGTATATGACGAAAATAAGGGTTATGGCAAACAGACTGAGATACCAGTATTCAAATACTGCATAAACAGCAATTTGCAGGATATTGCTTTCGTTTTGGAACTCGGAAAAAACAGTACTTGTCGTGCGCCGGTTAGTGAAGCGAAAATACACAACATCAATGCAATTGGCGAGAATGGCGATGCTGTTGACTACAACGAAAATCCATTTTGCTATATTCTGGTAAACCTTGTAGAGTCTGAACCTGAACGGGATAATCTGCATAAACAGATACAGGGCATTGGTGTATGCCAAAGCAGAAATATCGAACTGAAAACCACCCTTTAACAAATCAATTAAATGATTGAATGTTACATCGGCGAAATAACTTTTATTCGCCAAAAAGAAAAAAATCCGGCACAGGTAATAAATCGCCAGCATCAACGCAAAATTGCAAAGGAAAACTCCGGCAGGTTCTGCTTTTATTCGTTTATATCCCGTATGTAATATCTTTTTAATCACTTTTTTACTAAATTGTATATCGTTCGTATTATTTGTGCAAATATAAACAGAATTTTGCACATCAAATTCCATGAGCGCTTAGCCGAAATTTCTTGCGCAGGATTTTTTTTTCCTGCGCAAGAAAATTCACATCTGTTATGTGTTCATAAACTTACAATTATTTTTGCTGCAAAGATAGCAATTGTACTTCAAAGTACGGACGTAAGCAAAACTCGGTGGTCTTGATTTTTATGTTACGCAATTGGAAATAGAAAATTTAATATTACCTTTGCACCTGCAATTTTTTAATAAAGAAACAAGGAAGTGATTAAAACAGTGAGGATTATATGAGCGAAAATAAACTCTTGGACAAGCTGAAAGGGATAAAAATCAGATTTGAAGAAATTGGACAACAAATAACAGACCCTGCAGTCATCGCGGATATGAAGAAGTTTATCACGTTGAACAGGGAATACCGTGAACTTGAACCTGTCGTTGGAGCTGCTACACGATATGAAAATATTTGCGGGAACATCGAATCGGCAAAAGAAATCCTCGACGTCGAAAAAGACCCCGAAATGCTCGAAATGGCAAAAGTCGAAATCGATGAACTGTCAGAGCAATTGCCGAAACTTGAAGAAGAGATTAAGCTTTTACTTATTCCCACCGACCCGCAGGACAATAAAAACGCTATTCTGGAAATACGTGCAGGAACAGGCGGCGACGAAGCCTCGATTTTTGCCGGAGACTTGTTCCGTATGTATCAGAAGTTCATCGAAAAACGCGGCTGGAAATCCGAAGTAACAAGTTTTTCGGACGGCACGGTAGGCGGATTTAAGGAAGTCATAATGAAAGTGTCGGGACAGGGCGTTTACGGAGTGTTGAAATACGAATCAGGAGTGCATCGTGTTCAGCGAGTTCCGCAAACGGAGACTATGGGACGGGTACATACATCCGCTGCAACCGTAGCCGTTTTACCCGAAGCGGAGGAGTTTGATATTGAGCTTGATATGAACGATATTCGCAAAGATACTTTCTGTGCGTCGGGACCCGGAGGGCAATCGGTAAACACCACATATTCCGCTATACGTCTGACACATATACCTACCGGCATAATCGTTCAGTGTCAGGACCAAAAGTCGCAGATAAAGAATTTCGAAAAAGCGCTCGCCGAACTGCGTACACGTATCTACAACCTCGAATATCAAAAATATATCGACGAAATAGCCGGAAAACGCAAGACGCTGGTTTCGACCGGCGACCGTTCAGCCAAAATCCGGACGTACAACTATCCCCAAAGCCGTGTCACCGACCACAGGATTAATTACACAATGTATAATCTCCCCGCATTTATCGACGGGGATATACAGGAATGTATTGATTTACTGCAAATCGCCGAAAATACGGAACGACTGAAGGAATTTAATGCTGCATAAATGATTTGGCGACAAACTCCAGTACTAAAGGAAGTTCCATTCGCCAATACGACCATGTATGACCTCCGTCTTTGACACGATATTCGTGAACAATCTCGTTCTTACGGAAAAGTATGTGCATCTGACTGTTTCCCTCGTACAGAAAATCGTCGTCGCCGCAACTGATATACCAGCGGATTTGTTTGATTTTGCCTAATTCCTCTTTGGACGCATTTTTGATAATATCTTCAATATTATGGCGTTTGAAGTAGGCGTTTAATTGTTCTTCAGTGACTTTGTTTGCTGTGTTACCGAGACGTGATTTAACCTGTTCGATATTCCAATTGCCTGTGGCTGCGCTCAGTGGAGCGGCGGCGGCGAACATGTCGGGCTGATGTAACGCATAAAAAATTGTTCCTCCTCCGCCCATCGACAATCCGGAAACGGCGCGGTAACGGCGTTCACTACGAACTCTGTACGTCTTTTCGATATGAGGAATCAATTCCTTGAAAAAGAAATCCTCGTAGTTGAAATCGCCTTGAATATCATTGAAATATCCTCTGCGTCCCGTATTAGCGTCGGGCATTACAATAATCATCGGACCGGCTTTTCCTTCGGCGATAGTTTTATCGGCAATGTGCTGAACCTGTCCGAATTGCACCCAGCCGGTATGGTCGTCGCCTGCGCCGTGGAGAAGATACAGCACAGGATAACTTTGGTCGGAGCGGTCGTAACCGGCGGGCAGATAAATGGAATATTTACGTTCCATTTTAAGGATTTCACTTTTCACTGTACGCGTTTCGTAAACAACGCTTTGCGCGTATATTCCCGACAAAGGGAACAACGCCAGACTCATAATTGTAAACAACTTTTTCATAATATATAATCAATAATTTTACTCATCACTCTTAGTTCTTAACTCTTAGTTTTTTACTCCCGAGTATATGACAGCGATTCCGAACGTAAGCGATTTATACACAGCGTTTGCGAATCCGATTTTGTTCATCAGGCTTGTCATTTGTTCGTATTGCGGAAAATTGCTGACCGATTCGGGCAAATATCTGTAAGCGTGATTATTTCCCGACACTATTTTCCCGATAAACGGAAGGATGCGGAAAAAATAAAACCTGTATAGCGTCCGGATAAACATATTCCGCGGCATCGAAAAATCCAGGATAAAGACATTTCCCGAAGGCTTTGTTACTCTGTGCATTTCCCGAAGACCACGTTCAAGATTTTCGAAATTGCGCACGCCAAAACCCACGACTACAGCGTCGAAAGTGTTCGATTCGAATTCCAGATTTTCGCTGTCGCCGTAGCGGAGGTCGATACGGTCGCCAAGATGTTTGCGCTCAATCTTTTCACGTCCTTTCTCAAGCATTTTTTCGGAAATATCGACGCCGATAATTTCCCGTGATTTTCTTTTTTTTGCACATTCAATAGCAAGGTCGCCTGTTCCTGTGGCGACGTCCAGAACAACAGCCGGATTAGCGACGTCAAGCATTTTCCTCAGCTTACGACGCCAAATTCTATCTGTTCCGAGCGAAAGCGTCCTGTTCAGGAAATCATATCCCGGAGCGATATTGTTAAACATCTCAGCGACTTTACTTTTTTCCATATCACGAGGTGCGCAACGGTTTGATTTTTCGGAAACGAAGTTTGAAGACGCCCCAGGCTGCTTCGCCGAATATTCCGGAGTTCATTTTCGACGAGCCTAATTTTCTGTCAATAAAGATAATCGGCGTTTCGACTATCTTGAATCCGAGTTTCCATGCCGTATATTTCATTTCTATCTGAAAACCGTAACCTTTCATTTTGATCCGGTCTAAGTCTATTGTGTTCAGCACATTGAACTTATAGCATTTGAATCCTGCCGTTGCATCTCTGACCTTCATTCCCGTCACTAAACGCACATATTTCGAGGCATAGTACGACATTATTACTCTGCTCATGGGCCAGTTGACGACATTCACTCCTGTGATATATCTTGAGCCGATAGCCACATCAGCGCCTTTGCAACACGTATTGTACAATTCTGTTAAATCGTTGGGATTGTGCGAGAAATCGGCATCCATTTCGAAGATATAGTCATATTTGTGTTCGATTGCATATTTGAAACCGGTGATGTATGCTGTTCCCAAACCCAATTTTCCCGAACGTTCCAGAAGATGAAGCGAATCGGGATATTTTCCTTGTAATTCTTTAACGATACCGGCGGTGCCATCGGGCGAACCATCGTCAATAATCAAAATTTCAAAGCCTTCGTTCAATGAAAAAATCTTTTCGATGATTGCTCTGATATTTTCTTTTTCGTTGTATGTCGGAATGATAACTAACTTTTTATTTTCCATATTTTTAACCTTCAATATATCTTTTAAATTGTCATTTTTTGCTTGCTTAACAGGAGTTCGGGTTCGTCGGTAGTGATATAGTCAAAGTTGTGATTGAGAAATAAATCCATGTCTTCGGGAGAATTTACCGTCCAGACATTCAAACTTAAATCAAGGTATTGTGCGTTCTTTATCAGCGAAATATTTTCTTTGAAAAAATTGTAATTATAATCAACGCCTGTTATCCTGTCGCTTTTCAACTGTTCGGACGAAATGTTTTCGTTCAAATATGCAACCATCGACGATGGCGCTAATTGTTTTATTCGCTTAATTGCCTCGTACTCAAAAGAAATATAAAAGACCCATGGCTGCGCGCCCATCTCAATAACTTTATTTACTATTTTTTCGGCGCAGATTACGGTTTTTTCTACTGTCGATGACGGTTTTATCTCTAAAAACAATCGTGTATCGGTTTGTTTCATTCCTTCCATAAGCGCTTTATCAAGAGTTGGAAGAACCTCACCATTAGGCAGTTTTGTTTCTGCGAGTTTGGCGTAGGTATGATTTTCGATATTTTTTCCGGCATAGATATTGTCGTGATACAGAATAAAGACGCCGTCGGCTGTAGCGTGAACGTCAAATTCTGTTCCTGCACATCCCAAACGCATTGCTTCTCTCAGCGATTCGATGGAATTTTGCGGTAATCCTTTGATCTTCCACGCACCCCGATGAGCTACAACCGCATTGTTCGAAAAAAGCTTTTTATAGATATCCCTTGTATGCATGTCATATATTAAATAACGTACAAATATATATCATTATTTTTTAATTGGACAAAATTTATTATTAAAAATTGATAATCAGCATATTTGCACAACCGGAATATTTAACAGATGCGCCAATTTCTTGACAGTTCCGGCGATATGTCCCGTACCGATAGCGCAATGATGCGAGGGTCCGGCTTTCGACCACCGGTCGATAAATGCACGCGCGCCGACCGGAAAACGGTAGCGACTGTTGGTGTTACCGATTTCAAGCACGGGACCTGCCACCGATACGCCTTCGGCAACTAAAAGAAATATCCCGTCACGACCTTCGCATACCGAAAGAAGTGTTACATCGCCGTGACGAACAGTCATTTGTATCGAAAGACCCTTGCCCGGTTTGCCGTGATACACCGGCACGGGAACAAGTTGAACGCGTCCTTCGGCAATAGCGAAATGAGCGGGACCATCGTGTCCAAGCATCACGACGTCATCGTTGAAATCCATCGCGTAAAATTCGGAAAACGAGCCTCCGGCGCCTATCAACGACATGATTT
Organism: Prevotellaceae bacterium; assembly: GCA_031270335.1. GTDB lineage: Bacteria > Bacteroidota > Bacteroidia > Bacteroidales > UBA932 > JAIRLF01. The sequence goes on from JAISXV010000050.1 coordinate 8,465, forward strand.
TCATCGCCTGTACGTTTTTCACCTCGCACTCGCCCGCCACAGGGACGCCCTTTCCCGTAAGGAGAGTGTTGCCGGCTATCAGCGATGTGACGATGTTTTCGTAATCGTTGCCCGGATAGCCTTCGTAATAGTATGCCAGCGAACCAAGACGGTGCGCATCGACCAGATTGTCAAGCGCAACGGCGGTACGTGCTGCGCGTTCGAGTTCATCGGGTTCGCACTGAGGCGACACGTCGAACTGCCGGGTAAATTCCAGCAATTTTTCGGAAAGAGCGGCTTCGGTAACCGCATCGCGATACGCTTTCAACTCGCACATTTCGAGCAACTCAATATGTGTGCCAAAAACAGCCGATTGCATTGTAGTGTCGGTATAGACGTCGAGCATACCGCAGTAATAATGACCGAGTATGCCCATGCGATTGCGTTTCATTCCGGTTTTTGCTTGGGCAGCGTTGATCCATTCGCCGATTTCACGCCACACATATTCGTCCTGCAAATATCCGGTAACGATTTCGTAGCTGATGCCTGCGCGGTTGAACACCGAAGCAAATTCCGGCAATGAACAGGCTTGACAGTGCGCAAGCCATTCGCCAGTCATTGTTCCCCTGTCTTTCAGAGCGTTCAACGATTGATAGTCGATTGCTGCCGTCGGTTGAACGTTCAGAATGACTATCGGAACGCCTGTTTCCCGCGCTATGGGTAAGATGGTGGACGACAATGCATACGTCGAAATAAACAGAAAAACGATTTCTACATCTTCACGTTTCAGGATAGCGGCGGCTTCGAATGCCTTTTCAGGAGCATCAACCATTCCGGCGTCGATCACTTCGGCGCCTAAATCGCTCATTCTGTTTGCTATCTCACGACGATAGCCGTTTAAGCGGTCGAGCAGTCCGTCGAACTGCGACCAGTAGGTGTCTAATCCTACACCAAAAAGTCCTGCTTTTACTTTCATAAATTTTTACTTTAATATTTTTAAAATACATCGTACATTTCAGATGCAAAGTTAATAAATTATTTTTATATACATTTTTTTTATTGGATATGCAGCCACAGGTCTGCTTCTATTTTTGTGAAAAGTAACTTATTTCTTCGAGCAGGATATCGAATTTCAGCCATGCGGCTTTGGCGAAGAGATTTTTTTGAGGAACAATTAAGTAGAAAAAATCTCTGTTGTAAACAAGCTGGTTGCCATAATCATCTGTGCCATTGTCGCTTATTGGCTTGACGAAACAGGTCAGACTGTCGGCGACGCCGATTATTGTCATGATGTATAAAGGTTCTGTCGAACTGATTTTTTGTTTTTCGTCATCCGGAATGTTCAGATTGTTTTCGAACGAAATGTTGTTGAAATAACTTAGATAAGCATCCATTTTGAACTTGTTGAACGGACATTTTTTTCCGTCGGCGTCAAATAAAGATATGCTGTCGGTTATTTCGATTGAGAAAGAACTGTTTGGGATTTCATTGTTTTCGATTTTCAGATATTTGATTTGTCCGGCATTGTACGAAAAAAGAACATTGTTTTCCCAGAAAACGGATTCGGTAACGATATAATCGTTGAAATCAATATCTCTGCCCGGCAGTTCCAAAACGTACGGTTTTTGTTTTTCGTCTGTCAAGCCAATGACTTCCGCATTTTCTTCACTGGTGATAAACAGGTAATAACTTTTTACGATTTCTTTGCCTTCGAACACCTTTATCCGGATTCCTTCGTCAACAATCTTTTTATTGGAATATGTTGAATTGTAAATCTTTGGAAGTGGATACCTGACTTCGACGTCGGAGAGTATCGTCTTCAAATTCAAGATATTCTGCATATTTGCCTTGAACGACGAAACTAACCACTCGTTGTCTCCCGTTTTCGAAAGCACAATATGGTTATCCCTGTCGCTCAGTTCAATTCTGGTGACGTTTTCGACATTGCGCACAGCAAAGTTACTGCCGGAATCGCTGCAACAAACCCAAACAGCGCATCCCGCCAGCATCGTAACAACAGTATTCCACAAAGACACAAAGCTCATAAAGTTATTTTTCATCTTTGTACAGTTTTTCCAGTCTTTTCATTTCGTCGATAGCATCATAAGCCGTCATGTCGAAGTGCGTGGGAACGACGGAGATATAGCCATTGCTGAGCGCTGTTTCGTCTGTTCCTTCCGCTCCCGCTTCTTCGTTATGATAAAATCCTGTGAGCCAATACTGTTTTTCGCCTGTCACCGGGTCGGGTTTCATGATGAAATCTTCGTTCCACATTCCTTTGTTTTGGCGACAAATCCGTATGCCCTTTATTTTGTCGAACGGCAGAGCCGGAATATTCACATTCAAAGTGATGCCCTTCGGCATTCCGTTTGTCAACACTTCCTGCACGATGATTTTTCCGTATCGTATTGATGCAGAGAAATCGGCGTCCAGCGAATGGTCGCAGAGCGAAAAACCAATCGACGGCATTCCCAGCATTGCAGCTTCGAGCGCAGCGCCCATCGTTCCCGAGTAAATCACACTCACCGAAGAGTTTGAGCCATGATTGATTCCCGAAACCATCAAGTCGGGCTGACGTGGAAGCAGGCAACTCATTGCGACTTTAACGCAGTCGGTAGGTGTTCCCGAACAGGCATACACCGCCACGCCTTCCGATTCCCGAACCTTATCGACGGTTATCGGAGTTGTAACCGTCAATGCATGAGAGGCTCCCGAACGGGGAAGGTCAGGAGCTACAACAAACAAATCTCCAAATGGCGAAAGCATTTTTATCAATGCGTTTAAACCGGAGGCATTTACACTGTCGTCGTTCGTCAATAAAATTAAAGGTCTCATCCGCGCAATCAAAATATCTGTTTATCAGTTCTATAAACTATTTGTACCATATTTCCTTCGATATCCTGAAAGTTACGTATGCGACCGCCGCCAACAGCTTCAAATTCGGCGCCTTCCCATTTTACTCCGGATTTGTCAAGCGCGGCTATTGCCTTGTCCATATCGCTGACTCTCAGCGCTAAATGCGACCATCCGGGAGTACAGACTGTCCGGTTTTGACGGGGATTTTCGTCTTTGGGCATGATTTCGATTAAAGTCCTGTCGGGCGCTATTATCATATACACAGGCTTTTCGGTTTTGAGATACACCTCGTAGCCCAAAACATCGCAATACCATTTTGCTAATTTTTCCACATCGTCCGCTGCAATGGCTGGATGATCAATTCCTAAAAAAACATCTTTCATAATCAATTTATTATATAGTTTCTACGGCAAAAGAATTTTTTTGCCGGGTAATAATTTGCTGTTTTTTGTCATATTGTTTATTTCCAGTAAACTTTCCATACTGATGTTATATTTTTGCGTTATCGACCAAAAACTGTCGCCCTGTTTGACAGTATGATATTTTTCGTCCGACGAAGCGGTAGAAGTAACAGTAACAGGCTTGTTTTCAGTTTGTTTTGGCGCTGCCGATTTGCCGTATATCACGAGTTTCTGTCCGGGATATATTGTTGATTTTTCCGTAAGATTGTTCCACGAATAGAGGTCGCTCAGTTTGACACTGTATTTACCGGCGATAATTCCCAGACTTTCACCCGATTTCACCTGATGAGTTACTTTCTGCGAATCGGATACTTTGACGGAACTGTCAGTCGTTGATTTATTGCTTTTTGAAACAGTCGTCGGATTGACTACTATGTTGGGATTGAAGTATTTTGCTTCGTTATGTTCGTATATTTTTCTTTCGTTTTCGATGAAAGCGTTGGTATATTCCGACGGTATCCTGAGTTCGTAAGGTCTTTCGTTTCCGGGAATTACGTTGCGTTTATACTGCGGATTCAATTCTCTCAGCTGTGTAAGCGGGATGTTTATCGTGTTGGCAATCTGTTCGAGATGCAGTTTCGAATTGACCATGAACGTGTCTGTACGGACAGGAATATCAATCGGTTCGGGAATTAGCCGGTGTTCTTTGTAGTAAGTGATTGCGTAGTTGGCGGCGATGAAAAGAGGCACGTAATTTCGTGTTTCTTTGGGGAGATACGGATAGATTTCCCAATAATCCTGTTTGCCGCCGGCTCGGGTTATCGCTTTGAGTACGTTGCCTTCGCCGCAATTGTATGCGGCAAGAGCGAGCGTCCAGTCCTGAAACATTGTGTATAAGGCTGTCAGATATTTTGCTGCGGCATAAGTAGAGGCTACCGGGTCGCGACGTTCGTCCACGTAAGTGTTGATAGTTAGTCCGTAACGTCGTCCTGTTCCCAGCATAAACTGCCACATTCCCGTTGCTCCTGCCCTCGAAACTGCCACCGGATTCAATGCTGATTCGATGATGGGCAACGCTTTCATCTCCAGCGGGATATTATAAGCGTCGAGAATTTCCTCAAACACAGGGAGATAATATTCAGCCAGTCCCAGCATTTTAGCCGAATGTCGGGGATGTTTTTGCATGTAATAAACGATGTAATTCCGTACGATATCGTTGTAAGGCAGCGATATAATCGAAGGCATTGCGGCAAGTCGCCGGATATAAACCGAATCGGGCATATCTGCCGGAGGAAGTTCTTCTTCCTTAAATAAAATGATTCCGGTAGTGTCGTATAATGCTTTCTGTATAAGCCACATCATCGACGATGTATCCATATCCGATGGTATATTCGCCGAGGGTTTGTTCTGGCGGCTGTTCGGCGTTGTGGTTACAGCCGGATTTGTGTTGGCGACAACTTCCTTTGATTCCTTAGGCGCATTGAACAAGGCTTTTGTATTTATCTCCTGAGAATACATGCCGAAAGGACAAAGAACCAACAAAACAGGCAAAATAATTCCGCACTTCCGGAACTTTATTCTATTGAGTATTTGTATCATATATGTTCATTTCTTTTAATTCCACATCAAAAAATAATTGCCAAAGGTACTTAATTTTTTGAAATCAATGATTCAAAAAAAATCAGTACTTTTGCACTTTATTTATAGTTAAGAAATGGATTTATCGAACACATTTACATGAAGAAAGTACTATTTATCGACCGTGACGGGACTTTGATTATCGAGCCGTCAACGGATTATCAGGTTGACAGTCTTGAGAAACTTGAATTTTATCCGGGCGTTTTTCAGAATCTC
>JAISXV010000190.1 GCA_031270335.1 Prevotellaceae bacterium
TTGATTTTCCGGACATAAAACTCGTAGCGGATACCTGTGGTTGCAAGAGTTTTAAGTATCTGGATTCCATCGACATACCAAAACGGACTGCCAAACAGACTGTATTGCCCGACGTCGAACAAAACTTCGTCGAGCGAGGGAATATTTACTCCGGCAATTTTTTCGGCGCTCAAAACAACATCTTTTACGGCTATCAAATCCGGTTCAAACTCGTTCCACAAGCCCGAAATATGCGTATATGACGAAATCAATTTTTCCAGTTCGACCGATAATTTCACAGCTTCTTCCTTCGCCCGCTGCACTTCCATACGCAAAGCCGATTCCTTGCTTTTGATTGTAGGCAAGGCTCTTACACGCATCTTAAGTTGCTTGTTAAGATCGTTGAGCGAGGTCTTATTGAATTGAAACTTTATAGCCATTTTCTACACAATTCATTAACTGTTACAGTGTGCAAATGTACGAACTATTTTTTAATTGTCAATTATCAATTCGTAAGCGAGTGGCAACAAATCTTTAATACTTTCGACCATTCGGATTTTTTCGGAGCCGATCATCAACACTCGGATATTTTTTTGGAAACGCTGTTCGCTTTGTAACAACGATTGACGGCATGAGCCACAGGGATATACCGGCTCTTTAACGGGAACTCCCGCAACGGAAGCGGCTATTGCAATCGCAACAACCGGAACTTCGGGATAAAGTGAATTGGCGTAAAACACAGCCACTCTTTCGGCGCACAGTCCCGAGGGATAAGCCGCATTTTCCTGATTGCTGCCTTTGATTATTTCTCCGTTTTCCAACAGTACCGCCGCTCCTGCGCAATACTTCGAATACGGAGCGTAAGATGTTGAGCAAGCTTCGTATGCCGATTTTACCAGATCTTTATATTGCCCGTCCAGTTCTTCTGTTGAAGAGTATTCCGTCACGGGGATAATTAAATTGAAACGATACATAAATCAAATTATTCCGTCTATCATTGTCAGTTTTCTGTCCGACATTTCTGCTAAATTATCATCGTGCGTTACGATGACTATTGTCTGTCCAAATTCGTCTCTTAACTTGAAAAACAACTTGTGTAACTCAGTTCTGTTTTGAGTGTCAAGATTTCCGGACGGTTCGTCGGCTAAAATGATGTCGGGACTGTTAATCAATGCTCTTGCGACTGCGACACGCTGCTGTTCGCCGCCCGAAAGTTCTGCCGGTTTGTGCGTCAACCTGTCGGAGAGATTGAGAAACGCCAACAATTCTTTAGCGCGTTCCACAACTTTCTGTTTACTGTTTTTTGCGATAAATCCCGGAATACAAACGTTTTCGAGCGCCGTAAATTCGGGCAGCAAATGGTGAAACTGAAAAACGAATCCGATATGCCGGTTTCTGAATCCGGCGATTTTGTCGGAACCGAAATTGAATACCGGAGCGCCTTCAATCAGTATTTCCCCGCTGTCGGGACGGCTGAGAGTTCCAAGTATTTGCAGGAAAGTGCTTTTCCCTGCGCCGCTCGGTCCAACTATCGAAATCACCTCTCCCCGTTCGACAGTTAAATTGATACCTTTCAACACTTTCAAGTTGCCAAAGGATTTTGTAATATTTTTCGATACAATCATTTTCTATTTTTTCGCAAACATCAAATCTGTCAGGGCTATTGCCGAAGCCGCCTCCACAATCACCGGAATCCGCAGAGCGATACATGCGTCGTGACGTCCTCCGGCTTTCAGAACGTCCATTTTTTGTGTCTCAAAATTAAATGTTTGCTGTTCTCTCCCGATACTCGAAGTCGGTTTTACGGCGATGTTTACACTGATGTCGTTTCCGTTGGATATTCCGCCGTTGATTCCTCCGGCATTATTCGTAACTGTCTCGCCTGTTGAGGAAACGAAAGCGTCGTTATGTTCGCTTCCCTTCATTCCGGCGGCGGCAAAACCTGCGCCGAACTCAACGCCTTTTACTCCCGGTATCGAAAACAGGATGTGAGCCAAAACCGATTCGACACTGTCGAAAAACGGATTGCCGATTCCGGCGTTCAATCCCGATATCCGGCAATGAATCAGCCCGCCGACAGAATCATTTTCGGCTAAAACTTCTTCGATTTTGCTCTGTATATCAGCGCTGCCGCCCACTTTCACGAGCGTCGCTTCGACGTTTACCGGAGCGATTATCTTTTTTGCTATCACTCCCGCCGACACAATCCCCAAAGTAACGCGCCCCGAAAAATGACCTCCGCCTCTCGGATCGTTGAAGCCGTTGAACTTTGCGTATCCCGAAAAATCGGCGTGACCGGGACGGGGCATGGCTGCAAAACGTTCATAATCCGACGAACGGGTATTTTCGTTTCTAAACAGTATGCTGACAGGCGCGCCGGTTGTGTAGCCGTTGTAAATCCCGCTAAGTATTTCGGGCATATCGTTTTCGATTCGTGGAGTTGTGCCGCGTGCTCCACTTTTTCTTCTGCTCAGGTCGGCTACGAAATCGTCCGTCGAGAGCGAAATTCCTTCGGGACAGCCGTCAATGCAGACTCCAACCCCGTTGCCGTGCGATTCGCCAAAGATATGAACGCGAAAAAATCTTCCAAATGAGTTCATTACTTGATTTCTTTAATTACGGAATCGTCGTCAGCCAGCAAATTCCTGATAATTGCCGTTCCTTTGTAGTGCAGGATGCTTTTTTCTTTGGCTGTAACATTAAACTCATTGTTGACAGTCACTTCGCCATAACTGCCTCCGGCGATATTTACTTTGGTGTTATTCGTCGCCAGACCAAAAGTTTTGACCGAACTTCCATTGTCGATATTTGTCTCCACAATGTTGGCAACGCCAGTCAGTTCGACGGTCGAATTGCTTATTATCGCCTGTAGCTGTTCACATTCCAATCTGCCTGTCAGAGAGCTTTTATCCGAACAGACAAGATGTATTTCATCTGCCCTCAAAGTATCGACAATCTGCACTTTGGACGACAAAATAACTAAAGCGTCGAGCGTTTTTTTAGTAACATGTATTTTCACTTGAATGCTGCCCGGAAATTGTACTCCCAATTCTTTATAGAAATATAAAATCCCGTTTTTGATTTCATATTTTACATGATTGATAACGCTTTCGTCCGATTCTATCTTGATTTTCGAAGTATCACCGCTAATCAGATACAGTTCAAATCCATCCTGCACACTAACTCCCGAAAATCCATCTTTCAGAAATTCAAACGTTCCGCCTCTGCCCGCCAAATCTATCTCATCGCTGCACGAAGTCAGCAAAACAACACAAATAATTGTATATAAAAACTTTTTCATTTTTAGAATCTTTAAAATTCGAATACAAATGTAAACAATATTTCTAAACAACGGATAAATATATTTCCGGTTTCTTTTATTGTGCTGTAACATTACGTATTACAATCGAATATTTTAATCGCAACATAATAAAATGCAGTTTGATTTTTCTGTTTTTTGATGGTTTTGCCTGTTTATTCAGGGACGAAAATAAATAAAAACAAAATTATCAACCGGATAATTTCATTCGATTGAAAGTACGACTGGAAAATGAAACGTTTGGTTGACACAAGCGCAGATGACAGAATTGTTTCAAACGACAAAACAAAATATCAGTTTACATATTAACAAGCCCGCAATGACGGACTCCTAAATCTGCGAAGAAATCCATTATTATATATGCTATGTCGCAAATGTGTTGCAAATAATGCACTTTTTTTACCTTCTATTTTTCTTGAAATTCTCTGCCTGTTCAAAGATTTCGACATATACTTCATCACGCTCTACGGGCGGGTAACCAAACTCGTCGAGTAGCAAAATCAGTTCCACTTTGAGGGCGGATTTGATGTCGTCGCGCTATCCTTCGTTTTGCAGCAGTTCTGCAAAGGTCTGTTCTAATTTTGCTTCGTTATATTTCATTTGTATCTATTTTTTTCGCTTAAAACTCGCTTAAACATGTCTAAAAAAACTTTTAAATTAAACCTTTCTAATTCGATATTACACAGTGTGTTACAAGTAAAACTCATTTAAAACTCATTTAAAACTCATTTAAATTATTGACTTCCCATAAACCATAAGAAGTACTTTTTATTATTCCTTTCATTCTTAATGTCGATAAATAATTAGTTACTTTAT
>JAISXV010000201.1 GCA_031270335.1 Prevotellaceae bacterium
ACAAAGTCTTTTTGCTTAATTTTCAGTTCTTTCTTTGCAGCGTCTTTTTCTTCCTGAGTAGCCGATTCGCTTAAACGCGGTTTTCCTTCTTCTTCTGCATAAAAACGCAGGTTTTCCAAAAGGAGGAAATCGCCGGGTTTCAGGTTTTTCGACAATTCAACAGCCTCTTCGCCAACGCAGTCGGGAGCGAAAATCACTTTTTTTCCGATTAACTTTTCCAATGTCGGAATGATATGTTTCAGCGAATATTTTTCCGCTACTCCTTTGGGACGACCTAAGTGTGTCATCGCAATTATCGAACCGCCGCCAGCGAAAATTTTGTTAATTGTCGGAATAGCAGCCCTTATTCGGGTGTCGTCACTAACCTCGAACTTTTCATTCAAAGGTACATTAAAATCGAAGCGGACAATAGCGCGCTTCCCGTGAAAATCATAATTATCAATAGATTGCATAAATGTATTATTTATAAAAATTTAATATAACCAATAAAAAAATCGTGCAAAGTTAATACTTTATTTCAAATTTTTGCTCAAAGTGATGAAACCCGTTTGTATTTTTTGACCCCCAACCATTATTGCAGGACGTATCCGTATCGCAACATTCGATGAACCTTCGCCCGTGTTGAGCAAATGATTGATGAAACTCATGATGTTTTCTCTCGATTCTCCCTTGAACAGTTGCAACAAATCGGTCTGTATTGTCAGCGGAATGATTGTTTTCCCGCCGTTGCCCGGAATCGATACGGAATGATCTAACGTCCCCGACAGCACGTTTGTCGAGTTCAAATCTATTCCCCAGTCCAATCCGGCAATTTGGGCAGCTGTCGTATTGGGATTGGTTGCGCTTATGTTTGCGGTGAAACTCAAGGGTAAACTGCCCGAAAGTATTCCGGCTGTGAGTTTTAGCAACGATGCAGCGTTAATATTGTTGATATTGGTCACATTGCTGATATTAATGCCCGCAACGGACGGATTACTGAATCCTGCAAACTCATATTTGCAGTTTACAAACGATAATGCGCCGCTTAACACGTCGCACGACATAAAAGTCGTACCGATCATAAATAGAATAATGATAATTTTTAACTTCGTAACTTTCATAATAACAAATACTTTTTAATTATATACTTCGACGCACACAATCCGGCACGACGGCGCAAAGGTAAAGAAAAATGTTTAAATGTTTAAAATATCTGGTTTTTTGTCTCTTATTCGTTTTTATACTGTTCATAAAGTTTGTCGATGCCAGCCTGTTGAGTATCTCCTCCGTGCGTCAGCACACGATAACGTAATTTCACTTTTTCACCTTTTTTCAGTACCGTTGCCTTGCCGTCCTGGGGAGGCCAGTACATCGGGGTAGGGGAGAGGAATCCGTAATCGCGTGTAAACCACGGCGACGGAAACCACGCGTTGGACGGATGTTGCAGGATAGCAATCCCTTCGACGCCTGTTTTACGCGTTCCGTAACAATCCATCCATGGCGAAGGTTTTCCGAAAGTTTCTTTTTCGCCCTGATTGCCTTCGGCATTAAGCATCACGCCGCCCTGTCGCACCGAAATGTCGGGAGCAATGCGTGCGCTGAACAGTGAATGATTGGTTTTCAGTATTGTAACGTCGATAAGCATCTCCATTTCAATATCGAAATCCAACTGAAACAGATTTTTCGACGGCGACGAAACAGTGATTCTCCTCCGATCGATGATTGGCGCTTCCGCATCGGGACGTTTCCAGATACATTCATCCTCGATAACTACACGGTTACCCTTTGCTTCAACGATTTTTGCCCCGACGGAGATAATCCTGCCACGCTCAAGTCCTTCCTGCCAGTAATTGCCGCCGTTGACAAGGTCGCAACCGAAAAACAGCGATGAATGATGCGGATATTCTCCGTTTCGCATGGAAGTGATTCCCGAACCGGAAACAGGCGCATTGACCGGGAAAAAGAACGGATATTTTTCATCGGAATGAAACCGATAGCTCGTAAAGAACACATTACCAACGGTAATGTCAATGCGTTCGCCGATGCGAACAGCAGAAACGACAGCATCCTGACTGTACGCTGGCGCTGTCAATAATAATGCAATAAATGTAAATAATATATTTTTCATAAATCCTGTAATCTTTAAATCCTACAATCTTAATCAAAAGTTATACGGCGGTCTTTGCGGACGTGTGATCATTGAATTAGCTTCGTCGTCGTTTTTGAAACGTTCGAGAACAGGATCCCAATAGAGAGTTCTGTTCAGTTTCATGGCGATATGCTGTAACAGGCACGATGAACACGAACGATGCGCTACTTCCGCCGGCGTGATGTTCAATTGCCGGCTACGGATACATTCCAGCCAGTTGCCGTGATGGTCGGAACTTTTGTACAGCCGCACCGGATCGTTTTCGGTCAGGGGCGACAGGATTTTGACGTCCGAAGCCTGCAAGGCTTTCGATTTAACGCTGATAGGCTCGTTGGGCGAGGCGGCATACGAGCCTCGACTGACAAATATCCAGCCTTTGCTTCCGGTAAACATTACGCCGTTGGGTTTTTCGGCGCTGTCGGTAACGCCTGTCACTATCACGCCATTGTCGTACACCATTCGTGTTTCGTAACGTCCATGTACGTCCCAGAGTCCCGAGCCGGGTTCCGGAAATTCGGCTTTTCCCGATATTTCTACCGGTCCCGAATATTCTCTGTCCATAGCCCAGTGAGCGATGTCGAAATGGTGAACGCCCCATCCGGTAATCATGCCCGCGCCGAACTGCTCGCAACGCAGCCATCCGGGACGGTCGTAACCCTGCTGAGGATGTACGCGATCGACAGTATAATATACGTAAGGCGTCGGTCCTAACCATGCCTCGTAGTTGAACCATTCGGGTACGGGCATCTCCTCCGTTTTACCGCCGAAAGGATCGCCGGGTAGCCGTATCTCAATGCTTTTCAACTCTCCGATACGTCCGTTGCGTACAAGTTCGCAGGCGATGCGAAACTGCTCCATCGAACGTTGCTGACTGCCGATCTGCAAAATACGACCGCTGGCATTGACGGCGTCGCTCATCTTGCGACCTTCCGCAATCGTCAGCGAAGTGGGTTTTTGCAAATAAACGTCTTTTCCGGCACGAACGGCGTCAATAGCCTGTTTTGCGTGCCAATGGTCGGGCGTACTGATAAGTACGGCGTCGATGTCTTTGTTTGCCAGCAAGTCGAGATAGTTTTCATACGTTGTGAAACCGGAGTAAGGTTTACCCAGTTTTTTGGCGTAATAGTTTTCGACATACGTTTTAGCGTCTGCGACACGGTGCGCATCCACATCCGCCGCTGCAACAATCCGTATATCATCGTATTTCAGAACACTCGGCATATCATGATCCCGCGAAATACGTCCCACGCCGATAGCTCCGATATTAATGCGATTCGAAGGTGCATTGGCTCCAAATACCGACGATGGCACAATAGTCGGCGCTACAATCATGCCGGCTCCAACAGCAACTGCCTGTTTTAAAAATTTTCTGCGTGTATTCATAATCATATAAATCTTTTAAATCAATATCTATTCATAATTTTTTGTATTTTGTTTTACTAACCGTTTTAATTCTTCTATTTCCTGTGCTTGTTTTGCGAGCGTTTTATCTTTTTCTTCGATCGCTTTATCTTTTTCTTCGATCGTTTTATCTTTTTTTGCGATTGTTTTATCTTTTTCTTCGATCACTTTCGAATATATTTTTTTTGTTTCCCATGCCCCTTCTTCTTTGGCAGAATTGATTTGGCTGAAATAGCGACTTTTTGCTGCCTGTTCAGCATCATAAACAGCTTTATCTTCCTTAGAGAGACGTAAGTAATCCAATATTTCACGCGCCCTGCGTAATCCTTTTGCGCTGAAATTTTCTTCTATTCTGTCTTTTTTCAAAAAGTAAATCCATTCATCAAGCGTAGTTTTGGCAACGTCATCGAATTTATTGACTTTTAAGACATAA
>JAISXV010000022.1 GCA_031270335.1 Prevotellaceae bacterium
TTCATCTCCTTTCTCGCCCATGTACTTCATGAACAGAAAATCATTCAATGGATTTAACCTTCTTTCTAACATTTCCATATCATTTTTTGGCGCAAATATAGTGATTTTTTTACAAATCAATATTTGAAAATCAATAATAATTGCAAATTTCGTATTCCGCTATATGCATTCTCGGTTATATGGGCAACACAAATGTATGCTGTGACGAGTGTACGCTGGTCTTTGTCGCATGGAAGTTCCGTATTATCATTCGTACAATATTTATTTCGGGCGCAAATATAATCCTTTTGTCGCATTATAAAATTATAATGTAAATTTGCAGTCTGAAAATTGATAAAAATTAATGATTTAATGATGTTATATCCTCTAAAATTCAGGCAAATATACAAGGAAAGAGTGTGGGGCGGAAATAAACTTTCGACAGTCCTCAAGCGTGTTAAAAAAAGTGAGAAAGCGATTGGCGAAAGTTGGGAATTATCTTCGGTGGAAGACAATTTATCAATTGTGAAAAACGGATTTCTTAAAGGCAACAATATTCAGGAATTGATTGAGATTTATATGGGTGATATTGTTGGCGAAAAGGTTTACGAAACGTTCGGGATAGAGTTTCCGCTGCTTTTCAAGCTGATTGATTCGGCGGAACGTTTGTCGGTTCAGGTTCATCCCGGCGACGATGTTGCTATGCAAAGGCACCAGGCGTATGGTAAAACGGAAATGTGGTATGTGATAGACGCTTCCAATGATTCGCAGATATACGTGGGATTCAACAAAGATTTGAACGGGGAAGAATTTAAAGCCAGAGTCCAAAGCGGTAGTCTTGTAGATGTTATGAATATCGAACATGCGAAAAAAGGAGACGTATTTTTCCTGCCTGCAGGTCGAATCCACGCAATCGGCGACGGCTTGCTTATTGCCGAAATACAGCAGACTTCCGACATTACCTATCGAATATACGATTGGGGACGGGAAAACAATCCTGCCACAGCCCGCGAAATGCATGTACAATTTGCCGAAGATGTGATTGATTATAAGCGCCATGAATCGTACAAAACGCAGTATGTCGAAGAAGAAGATTCGGCGACAGGGCTTGTTAACTGCAAATATTTCACAACAAATCTGTTGTCGTTCTCAAAAACGACCGACAGACATTACGCCGATTTGGACTCGTTCGTGGTTTATATGTGTCTGGAAGGCAAGGCGAAACTTGTTTGCGATGACGAAGTCGATGAAACAGTTTCGATGGGTGAAACGGTTTTGATTCCTGCGATTTTCAACTCGGTAAGGATAATTCCCGAACAGAGCGTAAAATTGCTGGAAGTATATATACCTTGAAAATGAACAGTAAAACAGTTGTTGTCGAAGGAATTGGCGCTGTCGAATATCGAAAATCAACGCGAGCCAAATGTTTGCGGATTTCCGTACACAACGAAAAAGGCGTTGTTGTGTCCGTTCCCAAACGTTTGTCGTTCGATGAAGCCGAGATTTTTGTGCAATCGCGTTTAAAATGGATCGAAAAATCGTTGCAAAAACTAAACGCCGCAAAACACGAACAGACCATATACAACGGAATAGACGGATTTTCAACTAAATTCAGGACAATGAACCTGATTCCCGACAACAGGAAAAATATGCATCTGAAAATATCCGAAAAACATTTCGATATATATCATCCTCAGGAAGTCGATATCGAAAATGAAGCAATACAGTCGATTATCCGTAAATTTATCGAACATGTCTGGAAAGTTGAGGCGCACGAATATTTACCCGCGAGGGTGCAACACTGGGCAAATATTTGCGGTTTCAAATATAAAAGTCTGACTGTCAAAAATACCCGTTCGTTCTGGGGTAAATGTGGAGGAGATAATTCGATAATTCTCAGTTTGCATTTGATGCATCTGCCCGACCATTTGATTGATTATGTAATACTTCACGAACTGTGTCACACGGTTCAGAAAAATCATCAAAAAAGGTTTTGGCAACTTCTCGACCAATATACATCGGGGAAAGCGAAGATTCTGGCAAAAGAAATGAAAAATTACAGTACAAGAGTTTATTAAAGCGTTAAAATTTATGGAGGAAACATTTGATATCGTTGTTGTTGGCGCCGGACCAGCGGGACTTATGGCGACTGTTGCGGCTGCCGGAAAAGGCGCTAAAGTCCTTCTTTTGGAGAAAATGGAAAAACCTGCCCGCAAATTGAGAATAACGGGTAAAGGTCGATGTAATATCACGAATATCAGACCCGAAGAAGAGTTTTTGAAGAATATATTTCCCGATTCGCGTTTTTTCAGACCTTCGTTCCGGAATTTTTCGAACTCGGATTTGGTGAAGTTTCTGAACTCGGCTGGTCTTGATACTGTTGAAGAGCGTGGCGGCAGGGTTTTTCCTGCATCTCAGAAGTCGTGGGACGTAGCCGATGTTTTGGTGAAAGAGGCTGAAAAAAAGGCTACTGTAATATGCAAGGCAAAAGTTTTGCGATTGTTCACGGAAGATAATACAGTAACGGGATTATGCTACGAACATCATGGACGACAGGTCAATATATCCGCTCGTGCGATTATCGTCGCTACCGGAGGACTGTCGTATCCTCTGACAGGCTCGACAGGCGACGGTTACGAATTTGCCCGCAACGCAGGACACAGTATTGTCCAGCCGCGACCTTCGCTGACAGGCTTGGAATTAAAGGATTACGAAGCGATTGATGTTTCTCTGAAAAACGTGGAGATTTCGCTTGTTGTCGATGGCGGCGTCGTGCAGAAGGAGTTTGGAGAAATGGAGTTTACCGGATATGGAATTGATGGTCCAGTTGTTATGAAAATCAGTAGAAACGCTGTAAACGCTATCGTGGACGGCAAAAAAGTCGCCGTGCAGATAAATCTGAAACCGGCTCTGAACAGACAACAGCTAATAAACAGAATCGAACGTGAAATCACTTCTCTCTCGAACGGATATATCTCTGATTTATTGACGAAATTATTGCCTGTTTCACTTGTCGTTTCCTTCGTCAAAAAGATTCAAATTGCAGCAAACAGAAAACTCGCCGATTTCAAATCTTCCGACATGGAAAAGATTGTCAACGGCTTATTCTCCCTCAAATATCCCGTGTCCGGATTCCGTCCTTTCAACGAAGCAATCGTAACCGCCGGCGGAATAAATTTGCAGGAAATAAACTCAAAAACAATGTGTTCCACACTGATTAAAAACCTCTTCTTCGCCGGCGAAATCATCGACCTCGACGCCAACACCGGCGGCTATAACTTGCAAATCGCTTTCTCGACAGGATATCTGGCAGGAATAATGGCGATTAAGATTGTTATTTACGATTTTTGATTTACGATTTATGATTTATGATTTATGATTTACGATTTACAATTTTGATAAACACAGAGATATGAAATATTTATAACATATCGGAAATATTATTCGAAAAAAAATTTGCATATTAAAAAAAAGCATTACCTTTGCGCCGTGGAAAAATTTGGCTGCTTGCAACCACAGTAAAAAAATGCTAAAATGTATTTCCTACTGTATTTTTCCCTGTTATTTTTTTAATTATTTAATTTATAATAGGATGAAGACATATCTATTTACTTCAGAGTCGGTATCGGAAGGACATCCGGACAAAATTGCCGACCAAATTTCTGACGCTTTGTTAGACGAATTTTTGCGTCAGGATTCAAAATCAAAAGTAGCTTGTGAAACGCTTGTTACCACAGGCTTGGTAGTGTTAAGCGGCGAAGTTAATTCGAACGCTTACGTTGATGTTCAATCAACGGCGCGCAAAGTAATCGAACGCATCGGTTACACAAGCGACCGGTATCGTTTTGATGCACAATCATGTGGCGTCATTTCGGCGATACACGAACAGTCGTCCGACATTAACCAGGGCGTCGTCAGGAAAGATGAAGAAAATCAGGGCGCCGGCGACCAGGGACTGATGTTCGGTTATGCTAACAATGAAACGGAAGAGTACATGCCTTTACCGCTTACTCTTTCGCATGCAATTGTTTACGAGCTTGCGAAAATCCGCAGGGAAGGAACGCTGATGCCTTATTTGCGTCCCGATTCGAAATCGCAGGTTACTGTTGAATACGACCTTAACAATAAGGCGGTTAAAATTCACACTATCGTTGTTTCCACTCAACATGACGACTTCGACGAAGATGAAATCATGCTGAAAAAAATCTACGAGGATGTGAAAAATATCCTTATCCCGCGGGTAAAGAGTTTGTTGCCGGAAAAAATACAGGCGCTGTTTACCGACGACTATATCCTGCATGTGAACCCGACCGGAAAGTTTGTTATCGGCGGACCTCACGGCGATACGGGATTGACAGGAAGGAAGATAATCGTTGATACCTACGGCGGAAAAGGCGCTCACGGCGGAGGAGCATTTTCGGGAAAAGACCCGTCGAAAGTTGACCGTTCGGCTGCGTATGCTGCCCGCTATATTGCCAAGAACATGGTTGCCGCAGGCGTCGCCGACGAAGTTCTGGTACAGATAGCTTACGCTATTGGAGTAGCAAAACCTGTCAGCGTCAATATCAACACCTACGGCACATCGAAGTTGAGTATCACCGACGCCGAGGCAGGAGAGATCATAAACGAAATCTTCGACCTGCGTCCGGCAAAAATCATCGAATTGTTCGCTCTGAAAAACCCGATTTACGAATCGACTGCCGCTTACGGACATTTCGGGAGAACTCCATACAAACAAACAGTGGAACTCACGGATAATAACGGTAATAAGACAAGTAAAGAAATCGAATTTTTCACTTGGGAAAAAACCGATTCCATTGACAAAGTTAAAAAGGCATTTGGTTTAGCGTAAAATATTTTCCGAAATAGAAGATATGATTAAAAGAGGATAAAATCAACAGAAACATGATTTTATCCTTCTTTTTTTACTCCACCGATAATATGGTCGCTACTGCAATTGTCAATTCTGAAACAGTTCCTCGATTTCCTCCTTGTTCATTGCATTCAGCGGGTTAGCGGAAGTGACGAATTTATCGGCTAATTTTGATTTGCTTTCCTGCAGCCGGCGGATTTTTTCTTCGATAGTTTTTGTAGAGATAAACCGGTACACCATCACATTTTTGTTTTGACCGATACGGTGTGAACGGCTGACGGCTTGCATTTCGGCTGCCGGATTCCACCAGGGGTCGAGGATAAAAACATAGTCGGCGACAGCAAGGTTCAGACCTACTCCGCCGGCTTTCAGCGAGATAAAAAAGCAATTGATATCGTCGTCGTTGATGAAACTGTTGATTTCACGTTCACGGTCGATTGTTGCGCCCGACAGCCAGGCATATTTCCGGTTTTGCTTGTCGAAATATTCGGAAAAAAGATGCAAATGTCGCACAAACGACGAAAAAATCAACACTTTATGATTTTCGGCAATCAATCCTTCGATATACATAATCACTTGTTCGAACTTTCCCGAGCCGCCCGTATATTCTTCATCGACAAAACGGGGATGATTTGCTAACAGTCGCAGGCGAGTCAATCCCTGCAAAGCGATAAACTGTATTTTCTTGGGATCGACGATAAATTCTCCGGAAATCAGGTTATTACGGATTTTATTTTTTTCTATTTCGTAATATTCTGTTTGTTCGTCGCTCATATCGCAATATACCGTTTCTTCGGTGAGCGGAGGCAGTTCGGGAGCGACTTCACTTTTCGTACGGCGTAACATAAACGGTTGTATCATACGTAATAACGCCTTTTCCTGCTGTTCGTTTTCCTGTTTTATCGGGTTGATGTAACGTTTCTTGAAAGAGGAATAATTTCCCAACATTCCCTCGTTGATAATGTTGAACTGCGCCCACAAGTCTGTGAGAGAGTTTTCGATAGGCGTTCCGGTAAGCGAGAGTTTATATTGCGCCGTGACCCGTCGTACAGCTTTATATGTCTGCGATTCAGGATTTTTAACATACTGGCTTTCGTCGAGAATCAAATGGTGAAACATGAAAGAAGCAAATATGTCATTATCGTTCCGGAGCGTTACATAAGTGGTGATTATCACGTCATAACGCAAAAATGCGGAGACGGTTGTCTTATCTTTCAACCTGTTACGTCCCGCATAAGGAAACACTCGCAACGAAGGAGCAAAACGTTTCAACTCATTTTGCCAGTTAAACAGCAGCGACGTCGGCACAACAACCAGCGACACAGGATGTTCCGAAGACTTAGTCTGCGATTCCGGCGTCAACTGTTCGAAGATAGATAACTGTACGGCAGAAGGATACGTTTTCGTATCCGTTTCCGTGATGGCGCTTTGGGGAATAACGCCGGTCTTTCCATTCGTTGAACCCTGCTGTGTATGTTCGTTAGCAATATATTGCAGCAACGCAATTGTTTGCAGCGTTTTTCCAAGTCCCATATCGTCGGCAAGACATCCGCCGAAATTGTTTTTGTAGAGATGCACCAGCCACGAAAATCCTTTTTTCTGATAATTGTACAGTTCGCTGCGAATTTCAGCCGGCACGGGGATATCTTCAAAAGAATCAAGGTTTTCGACAGCCGTTTCTTTCGACGTTTTAAGAGTGTCGAGCAACCTGAAATGATGCCGGTCGATACGGATATTTTCCCCCGATTTTTTCCCGAAATGCATGATATCCTGAAAGTAAACAAACCATTCATCGGGCAGGATAACGACAGTCTGGTCGGGCAACACATATTCGCGAACGCCTTCAAGAATGTGATTGCGGAAATTGCTGAAAGGTATCTCGAAATTGTCAAAAATCACCATACAGTACACATCAAACCAGTCCTGTTTTTTGCCGATATGCGTAACAGTTTCAATTTTACCGGTGTAATAAGTTTTTTGCGATATCGACTGCGAAAACGCAAAATGCTTCATCACATTGTGGTTAGAACGTATCCAACTGATAATTGCGCCCGTTTTATCAAGATAATCAGCGCTTTCTTTTGTTTCGATATAGAAATTACAAACATCTGACTGTTTCAGTCCGTTTGTCAACAACCGGTCGATTATTGAGTTTTCCCATTGTTTATCACGTTGATAGCGGTTGATTACGGTATCCCAGAGCCTGTCTTCGGTATAAACAATATATTGCGTTGAAAAATCATCCGGTTGAAAAACATTTTCATTGTATTTAAAACTCAGATGCAAAACAGGTTGCATATTCAAATCATAAATCAGATTCAGTACTGCCTGTTTTTGAGGAATGACGTCGTTTATTTCTAATCCTGTGGCTTTTACCTCGTATCTTTTGACGCAGTTGACAACGAATTTTTCGAGATATGTCCTGTACGAAGCGGCATGTACCCGAATATTGTCTTTTGTGGTAAACGGTTGCAATTTTTTAGCGTCAATATCGTTAAAAACAAGCAGTTTATTATCAAGAACCACAATCGCCGGCTCGTTGCAGACAACGGCAAAGAACCGGGATTTCAGGTCGATAACCTCATCTTCGGATTTCACCTGAATAAAGTAAATCAACTCGCCGGAATACTCTTTTGTGAAATTGAAAATGACGTCGGAATCCGAATCCGAGACAAATATCCTGTTAGAATCGTGCAAATTGCGGGATTTCAGTTTTTCACGAAAATAAACCGGAACGTTTGCTTTACGGATTAAAGCGACAATTTTTCGATGATTTGATTCGATGAGAGGACGGATAAAATGTTCAATCTTTTGAGCAGTAACTTTTTCGCGAAAATTGTTAGTATATTTTTCTTTCGAAAAGTTTTTCATCAAAGTCTTTTCGGTATATTTCTCATAATGAACTACAATCGCTTTCTGTTCGGCGGTGAGCGAGGCAAAACACGAAGATTCGCGTTCGATAATTTCGCGAATCAACAACGCATCATAATCTGTTTCCCTGACCAGAACAGGCTGTAAAATATATCCCCAAACAGGATTTTCGATTAAGCAAACGACAAACAGTTCAGACATTTATCCGTAAAAATCTATGCCTTAGTGCCATACGCCAAATCGCCGGCGTCGCCAAGTCCGGGGATAATGTACGATTTAAGAGTGAGTTCTTCGTCAATAGCGCCAACCCAGAGAGTTACATCTTCGGGAAGCATGTGTTGAAGAATATAATCCACTCCGTCGCGGCTCGCTATCGGAGCGACAATATGCGTGTGCAAAGGCTCGCCTTTCTTCTTCAACACGTTATAAACCAAATCTATCGACTCACCTGTAGCTAACATCGTTTCGCAGATGACCAGCACTTTTTTGTCCAGCGACGGACAGGAAATAAGTTCTACTTGCATCGAAAACTTATTGTCTTTGCCGTACTTACGGTTTGCCAATATAAAAGCATTATCTGCGGCGTCGAAATAGTTCAACATCCCCTGATGAAGCGGCAGTCCCGCTCTGATAATCACCGCAAGCGCCATTTTGTTTTTTGGCATCGAAACGTCGGCTATTCCCAGAGGCGTCTGAACCTGAACAAGTTCATAATCCAGTTCTTTGCTGATTTCATAAGCAAAGATTTCGCCTGTGCGTTCCAGATTTCTGCGAAAACGCATACTGTCTTTTTGAATGTTAATGTCCCTCATTTCGGCTATAAAGCGGTTGAGGATACTGTTTTGCTTACCTAATTCCCGTAACATTTTTTTAAAATTTTACTATATTTATGAGAGCAAATGTACTTGTTTTATTCGATTTACAAAAAAAAAAAAATCATTTTCGAACGTTTTTTTGTTGTACATTGCAGATAAACAGGATAATATAATTAATCAAATTTATCCGTAAAAATTTATTTAAAAACAAAACAACAGGTTTATTTGTTAATTTTCGGTAAGTGATTTTAGAGAAATAGAGAGTTCTTTTTACATAGATATAGTGGATACTTCTTTTTATAAAAATTTTGGATTAAGATTCGGGGGATTCCTGTTTTCAATCCCCCGATTTCCAAAATATGAAAAAATTGTTGTGATGAAACGTTTTTTGTTTATATATTTTATACTTATATTTTCGTCGCTTTATTCGCAATCCCGAATAATCGGCGGTGATGAAATTGATATTGAGGATGCTCCGTGGATGGCAAACATGAGAATCGTCAATCTTGCCGGCGTCAGACTGTTCGACCGTTCGGGAATTATCGTTTCCGAAAATCTTGTCCTTACCGCGTCGCACAATTTTCCTGATTATGAATACGATCACCTTGAAGTACACGTCGGTGGCGCCTCCGAATCTGCCGGAAAGTATCACAGAGTTCACAGGGTTATCTCGCATCCAAACAAGGATATAATTCTTCTGGAATTGTCGGAACCGCTGAATTTCAATAAAAATATCCAATCAATTGATTATAAATCATGTTCCGACGAATCCTTGTATGCTCCCGAAACAAAAGCCGTTGTTTACGGATGGGGCAAAACAATTCCCGACGCTCCGTTACAATCATTTAGGCTCAGAGCTGTAGATGTGAGAATAATCTCGCAAGACGAAGCTAATAAAATTTACGGAGCAGCTGCCTTTTTCGGTAATGCTATTGTTACAGTTGGCGAAACTGCAATCGGCATGGGCGGAAAAGGCGACAGCGGAGGTCCTATCGTCGTTCGAAACGCTCAACAAAAGCCTGTATTAGCTGGAGTTACGATATACGCCGACACTCGCCCGATAGACAAAAATTCAGGTTTGACGGTTTACAGCAAAGTGAAACCGATTATCGAATGGATCGACAGTTGCAAGTGTGAAATCGTTGGTAATGACGCTGTTTCACCGCTGGGAACTTCATTCGGGATTGTGAACATGCCGCCGGAGGTTTTGTCGGTCGAATGGACGTATTCGGGTTTGACCGAAGTCAATTCGACAATGGACTGCATTGATGTCATTTCTTCCGAAATCGACAAAGAAACAAAAGGTTACATCAGCGCTACAATAACGACAAACTTGGGTTCTCTCTCTGTCAATAAAGCGCTTACGATTATGCCGCGTATCGACGTCGATGTCAATGTTAAATACAACGAAATCACTGCAAAATACGAAATGACAGCCAAAACCGTCAATATGGAAACAGTTGACGAAATGGATATCCTGAAATGTAAAAACATCATGGACGAGGTCAAACTGCTGGGCTTCGTCTGGACTTACAACAAGGATATCGCTATCGGACAGGAGGTTGTTTTCGACATAAATCCCAATCCTCCCATAACGCACACAATCAGTGTCAGCAAATACGATTGCGACCATACTGTGCAATTAAACAAAACGTTTATCATCCAGCATCTTAACAACGAATTTATTACTGTGTATAATGAACCCGGAACAATCACTGTCGGCAGTATGTCTCTGCCTGTCAATGCCGATGTCGATGTTTACGAAGAACTGCAAATGACGTACACAAGAAACTCTATAAAAGACAGTGTGTTATTGAACACTTCCGATGTCATGGTGGAATATCCGTCCAAAAACATTGTAGATATGGGAAAATATAAAGTGGCTCTCTTCTCTCGGAAAGGTACTTTGTTGTATTCCAGAAATTTCGACACAGGAAAAGGTCCTCTGTATATCAATACTTCGACTTTTTGTCCCGATATTTATATCCTGTATATCCGTAACTTAGATACCAACAACGTCACAAGTCGAATGTTAATTATATGGTAATTTCAAAATTTAATGTTACCTTTGCATTTTTAAAAATTGAAAATGACAGGGTAATGATAGATGTGAAATTGTTAAAAATACTTTTAATTCTGATGTTTCCGTTGCGTCTTTATTCTCAGGACGAAACCGAAACAACCTTTGCCGGCATTCGCACTGTCGTAATCGACCCGGGACATGGAGGAAAAGACCCCGGAGCATTGGGGCAGCATGTGTATGAGAAAAAAATCAATCTCGCTGTGGCGCTTTGCTTGGGGGAATTAATCGAAGAATGGTTTCCCGATGTCAAGGTAATATACACGAGAGCACAGGATGTTTTTGTGGAACTGTTCGAGCGAAGTAATATTGCCAACCAAAACAATGCCGATTTATTTATCTCAATCCACGCAAACGCAGTAGAACACGACAAAGAAAAATCGTCGGGAAACGAAACATATATCATGGGCGTGCATAAATCGGAAGACAATCTGCGAATTGCAATGTTCGAAAACAGTTCAATAAAATTTGAAGACAATTACAAAGATAATTACGACGGATTCGATCCGTCAGACCCCGAATCGTATATAATGTTCAGCCTGATACAGGACGAATATCTGGAACGTAGCTTGAAAATGGCGGAACTGATTCAGGAAGAGTTCCAAAACGGACCCATAACTAAAGACAGAGGCGTAAAACAGGACGGTTTTATTGTTCTGTGGAAAACTGCGGCGCCAAGCGTACTGATTGAACTCGGTTTCCTTTCGCATCCCGAAGAAGAATTGGCGCTGATAAACGAAGATAATCAGCAAAAAATGGCTGAATGTATCTTCAAAGCGTTTAAAAGATATAAGGAATACATGGAACAATTAACAATTAATAATTAATAATTAATAATTAATAATTAA
>JAISXV010000037.1 GCA_031270335.1 Prevotellaceae bacterium
TAAGACACGCGAAATAAATAGCATGTAACGGTTCGATTTCATGTCCCGCAGTGTCCGCAGGGACAGCAGGGACGGAATATGCTGAAAAACACCTGCATTCCGTCCCTGACGGGACGGGGACGGGGGCGGGGGTGTGAGGCACACATTTTCTACCAACATTGTGTCCCTGACGGGACACTGGAAAACTGTTATAGCTTATTTATTTCGCATCCCTAAATTGAAAAAAATTAAGAATTATGTGTATCTTTACGCATTGATTTTTGAAAAAATGACAAAGGTAAAAAGAAAGAAGTCTTTTTAATCACGCTTCATACCTGACAACATTCCACAAGCGGCAAAAATATCTTCGCCTCTCGAAGAACGAATTGTAGTCAATAATCCTTTGGAATTAAGATAGTTTTTGAAGTTCTCCACTGTCGTTTCATCGGATGGCAACAAAGAACTGCCGGGTATTTTGTGAAAGTGGATTAAGTTTATCCTTAAATCATTTCCGGATAACAATTTAACGAGAGCGGTTGCATGTTTTTGAGAATCATTGACTCCTGCAAACATGATGTATTCGAAACTGATTCGTCGTTGAGTATATTCGTCTTTTTCAATCAATTTAAGGACGTCTTTGATTGGAAAAGCCTTTTGCATCGGCATCAGTTTTTGACGTTCTTCGTCGAATGGATTATGGAGACTGATTGCGAGTCGGCATTGACTGTTTTTCAGGAATTTTTCCAGTCCTGGGAGTATACCTATAGTAGAAACTGTGATCCTTTTGTGACTCCAACCGAAGCCGTAATCGGCAGTAAGAATTTCCAGACTTTTCAATACCTCGTCAATATTGTCCATTGGTTCGCCCATACCCATAAATACGACGTTTGTAAGTTTGTCTTTTTCAGGCAGACTCCATATCTGATTAAGTATTTCGCCGGAAGTCAGATTTGCTTTAAATCCTTGTCGGGCAGTCATACAGAACCGGCAACCCATACGACAACCCGCTTGCGATGATATACATAGAGTTGCCCTGTCGGATTCGGGGATATATACCGATTCTATATAGTTTTCCGAACGTAGTTTGTAAAGATATTTTTTTGTTCTGTCCGACGAAATTTGTACGTCTGATGGAGGATACAGTCCGATTTCATATTCTGACGATAACATTTCACGCGCTTTTTTCGACAGATTAGTGATCCCATCTATATCTGGAACGCCTTTTTTGTATAGCCAGTCGGCGATTTGTTTTCCCGAAAAAGAAGGTAATCCTTTCTCCTTGACAGTCAAAACAAGTTCATCTAAAGTTTTTCCAAACAGCGATTTCATGTTTACGATTTACGACTTTTGAAAAGATTGATGATGATTTTCACAATCTCCATCAATGCTCCTATTGCAACAATAAATCCTAGAAGCGTCCATGGAAAAGCAATAATACCAAGATATTGCATATATAATGTTAATCCAAAAAACAAAATGCCAAACACAATTTTTGTTGCGGAAACAGGATACAATTTTTTTTGTTCTTTCTTGCTTTCCAATATTTTTTTGTGTTTTTCGAGTTTTGAAATTATTTCTTTTTTCAACTCATTGTCAGCGCCTTTACGGTCAAGATACAACAATATATCGGAAAAACTGTCTTTGCGCTCAATCATTTTTACAGTGTATGCCAGTAATTTGTCTTTTTCGTCCTGTTCCATTTCTTTTATTCTATAAATGAATGACTTCTCCATGTGCAGCAGCAGCGGCTTCGGCAATGGCTTCGCTCATCGTCGGATGCGGATGTATGGTTTTCAATATCTGTTTGCCTGTTGCGCCCAATTTCAATGCCAGCGTCAATTCGGAGATTATTTCTGTCACTCCCAGACCAATCAGATGCGCTCCCAGCAATTTGTCGGTCTTTTCATCGAATACGAGTTTCACGAAACCGTCTCTGTTACCGGCAGTAGCCGCTTTTCCTGACGCCAAATAAGGGAATTTTCCTGTTTTCACTGAAAAACCGACTTCTTTTGCAGATGTTTCTGTCATGCCGACAGATGCAACTTCGGGAGTTGTATAAATACAAGATGGAATAAGATTATAATCAATGAGTTCAATATTCAATCCCGCGATTTTTTCTACACACGCGACGGCTTCGCTTGATGCAACATGAGCCAACGCAAGTGTAGCAATGACGTCGCCAATTGCGTAAACGCCTTTTACATTTGTCCGGTAAAACGAATCGGTCTTAATTTTACCTTTTTCTACTTCTATTCCAAGGTTTTCGAGACCGATATCTTCGATATTGGCTACAATTCCCACAGCTGATAAAACTTTGCTGCAAACTAATGTTTCAGGACCTTTTTTCGTCGATATATTGACAACACATTCGTCTTCATCTTTGTTTACGGTAACCGAATCGACCGAAGAACTTGTCATCACTTTGATTCCAGCTTTCCGTAACGATCTGTTCAACTGCGCCGAAACTTCTTCGTCTTCCAAAGGAACTATATTAGGCATAAATTCAACAAGAGTAACTTTCGTATTTAGTGAATTATAAAAATATGCCAACTCCACGCCTATCGCTCCCGAACCAACAATGACCATACTTTTGGGAATAGAGTTGGGAAACAAAGCTGTTTTGTAACTCAACACATATTTTTCGTCAACAGGCAATGAAGGAAGTTCTTTCGGACGTGCGCCGGTCGCTATGATTATGTGTGTCGCTGTGAGTTCTTTGTTTTCTTCTCCCAAAACTTCGACCGTATTCGGCGTTTTCAGCCTGCCATAGCCTCGAAACAAGTCAATTTTATTCTTTTTCAACAACATATCTATGCCTTTACTCATTGTGGCAGACACGTTTTTAGCTCGCTCAACTATTTTGTCAATATCAGCGCCGGCATTTCCGATGAATATACCATAATCTATTGAATGTTTCACGTTTTCAAGAATTTGAGCGCTTTTAAGCAAGGCTTTTGTCGGAATACATCCCCTGTTAAGACAAACACCGCCAACTTCGGCACATTCTACAATCGCCGTCTTCATTCCTAACTGCGACGCCCTGATTGCTGCTACGTAACCTCCAGGTCCACTGCCAATTATTATTAAATCATATTGCATAACCAAATAATTTATTACCGCAAAGATAGGGGATAATTTTTAATTATATAATAAGTAAATTTTATAAATACATTAACAAATCACCTCGTCTGAAAGTAGCGAACAATCTTCGTTTGTCAATAGTTTTATAATCATTTGGAGCAGGATATAAATTTTCGAGCGTGTAATTATTTATATCCATTTCTCTAGTTATTACAATGATTAACAGTTGCAAAATTACTATTTTTGAAAAATATGTAAATTATCTTTTACTTTACAAAATTATTTTGTATAACATGTAAATTGATAATTAATTAAAATTCAATATTTATGAAACAAGTTATGATGATTTTGTTCTGCACGGCATTTTATTTTGAGACTGTTACGGCTCAATGTGTTATAGAACAATTAAAAGTTTGGTTGACGCAACCTCGAAGTGAAAATATCGCCGGACAAAAATTCGCGCAAGAATCATTGTCGAAGATCGAAGCCTCGGAAGCGGCGAAACTGCTTTTTTCGCATAAACAACAGTTTATTCGTGAGAAATATGGAAAACAATGGGAAGAAAAACAACTGTCGGAAGGAAAATATGTAATGAAATTCGATTACCGTGTATTCGGCGAAAAACCTGTCGACGGACGAAGTCTGTACATATCAATGCACGGGGGAGGAAACACTTCCGATACGGTGAACGACAAGCAATGGAGCAACCAAATACGTCTGTATGAGCCCAAAGAAGGCATTTACCTTGCTCCGCGTTCGGCGGT
The DNA here is from genome assembly GCA_031270335.1 of Prevotellaceae bacterium. Taxonomy (GTDB): domain Bacteria; phylum Bacteroidota; class Bacteroidia; order Bacteroidales; family UBA932; genus JAIRLF01. Next base: position 3,825 of record JAISXV010000037.1, read on the forward strand.
AAATGATTGGAATATGTGGTTTCAGCCTCATGTGGACACGCTTTTCGACAGGATAATACAACTTGCTGTGATATATATGGATGTGAATCCCGACAAGGTTTATCTCATGGGTTATTCTGCCGGTGGCGATGGCGCTTATCGTATGGCGCCGCGTCTTGTCGACCGTTGGGCTGCCGCTGCAATGATGGCTGGACATCCTGGCGACGTCAGTCCCCTAAATCTCCGGAACATAGGGTTTTCATTATGGATGGGAGAAAGAGACAGCGCTTATAATCGTAATGCGGAAGCTGTACGGTTCGGACGACTGATGGACAGTCTGCATAAAGCAGATATTAAAGGATATATCCATGAAACTCACATCGTTCCCGAATGTGGACACTGGATGAACAAGGCGGATTCGGCTGCTATTCCATGGATGGCTAAATTCCGCAGAAACGCTGTTCCTCAAAAGATTGTGTGGCGGCAGGATGATACTCCACACGAATCATTTTATTGGTTGTCAGCGCCTCTGAACGAGATACAAAAAGGAAAACAACTCATAGCCGAATATGCCGATAATACGTTCACAATCTTAAAAAGTGATTATAAAACACTGAAAATAGGTTTAAACGATTCTATGATTGATTTTAATAAACCGGTGAGAGTGATTGTAAACGAAAAAGTCGTGTTTGACAAAAAAGTAATCCAGAAAATAGAAGACATCTACAATTCCATAGAAAAACGCAACGATTCTTCATTAATATTCAGCGCTTTTATTACAATAGGTGATTTTTAGTACACTGATGAAAGAAAATATTTTGCAATTTAAAACAATAACATTAGACGACCTGCCAAAAATAAAAAACATCGTAGAAAAAACGATTTATCGATCGTGTCAATTATCGGCGGGGGGCTTGTACTGTCTGTCCGAAAAGTATGACACTGAGGTTTGTTTTAGCGGCGATTTCCTTTTTGTAAAACAGCGGCGTAAAGGATTCGGGATATGCTATTTTATGCCCGTTGGTACTGTTGGCGATGGAAATCTGTCGAAAGCCATTGAGCTATTGCAGTTATATCACGCCGAAAATCATGGCGGTGACCTCACTGTCTGGGGTATTGCCGACGATATGGTAAATGATTTCCGGAACGTCTCCAAAGCCTTTGCCGACATCGAACTTGTGCCGGATAGAGATTGGGCGGAGTACATCCATGAATCGAAGAACTTACTGACTCTCTCCGGTAAACGTTTCCAGCCGAAGCGCAATGCCGTAAACCAATTTTTACGCAACTACAGTGATTACGAATATGAACCGATTTCTGCTTCGAACATAGAGGAGGTGTGGAAATTCCAACAGCAGCAATTCGAAGCTGAAAAAAACTCCGGAAAAAACTCAACTTTGCTGGAATTGCAGGAGGAAGAAAATCACTCAATTGAACTTGCAATTGCTGCGTGGGAAAAAATAGGGCTAATCGGCGGCGTCATTCGCATAGACAAAAAGGTGAAAGCCTTCACTTTTGGCTGCCCTGTAAACGCAAACACGTTTGACATTATGTTCGAATCCGCTGACCACAGCTACAACGGCATTTTTCAGACGCTTGAACAAGAACTGATAAGGCGTGAACTGACAAACTTTATTTACATTAACCGAGAAGAAGATTTGGGTATCCCCGGACTTCGTTTTGCCAAGCAAAACCTGAGACCGGATATTTTATTGATGAAATATTCTGCTAAACTATGCAGGAAAACCGCACGTACGGTTTGATGAGGGAGAGGGGATACCTAATTCGAGGTATCCGCCTCTCTACTCACTCTACCGTCTTTGTAGGATACAATTATACTTTATTTAACTGTTTCTATACTGTATCTTTTTCCGGCTTTTGCTTCAAATTCCACAAAATTCTCTCCCGACGAACTACACGGAACTTCCTTGTTTCCTTCCCAAACGCTGACAGGCGTTTTGGTACGTAGCCGGCAGGTTTTGTCGTAATTTGCTTTGAGCAGGGCTTTCGACAGTTTTCCGTCTTTCCAGGCCAAATCAATTTCGTAACCGCCGCGCGCCCGTAATCCTTCGACAGCGCCGGTTTTCCATTCTTTGGGCAATGCCGGAAGCAGCGATATTTCTCCGCTGTGACTTTGCATCAGCATCTCAGCCATTCCGGCAGTAACACCCTGAATCGCCTGGTTTCCTTCGAACGAGGGCGTGATGCGACTGTCTTCGTCACGGGGGTGAATACTGACGTCGGTTATCATTTTGTGTAAAATACCATACGCTTCGGCGGGTTCTTCGAAACGCGCGTGCTGATTGATTTTCCATGCGCCCGACCATCCCATGTTGATGTCGCCGCGTCGTTTCAGCACAACCCTTGCCGCTTCGGCTAATGCGGGGGTTTTGCGGGGCGTAATATCATCGTCGGGATATACGGCGACCAGGTGCATCAGGTGCCTGTGCGTTACCTCGTGTTCGTCGAAATCGTAAAACCATTCCTGCAATTGACCGTATTTACCGATCTTGTGCGGCGGCAGCTGTTTGAGCGCCGATTCCGCCTGAGTTTTTAAGTCCTTATCAACATTGAGAACGCCGGTCGCTTCTGAAAAATCACGCAACAGGATACGTATCAGTTGAATGTCGCCGGCTGAAGCAAATGACAGCGCTGCTACATTCCCTTTATCGTCAAAGAAAAGATTTTCGGGCGACGACGCCGGATTGGTACCCAGATAACCCGATTCGGGATCTTTAACTAAAAAATCAAGCGTAAATTCGGTGGCGCCCTTCAACAGCGGATAAATGCGTTTCAGATATTCCGTGTCGGGATTGTAGAGGTAATGATCGTAAAGTTGCTGCATCAGCCAGACACCGCCCATGGGCCAGGTTGCGTGCTGAGGGTTGCCGTCGGTCGGAGCCGTATTGAACCAGACGTCCGTGCCGTGACAGGCGCACCAGCCGCGACATCCGAACAGGTCCTTTGCAGTGCGCTGTCCTGCCTGCGAAAGATTTTCGACAAACAGCAGCAAGGATTCGTTTACGCTTGGCAGATTCGTGTTTTCAACGGGCCAGTAACATTCCTGGATGTTGATATTTAGCGTCCAGCGTCCCTGCCAGCGTCCTTCCAGATTGTCGAGCCAGATGTTGTGGTTATTGAAAGCCAACGTACCTTCGCGTGCTCCGGCAAGCAAAAGGTAACGTCCATACTGAAAATAACGCGCTTCGTAGGCAGGGTTTATCAATCCTTTCCGGATGGTATCCATTGCCTGTGAGGTTGTCAACGAGGGAACAGGGTCGGCGCCGAGATTGAGTTTGCAGGCGGCAAAAAGCGGACGGTAATCGTCGAGATGTCTCTTTAAGAGTTCCGGATACGGAGATTTTGACGCGTTGGAGATGTAATCGTTGCAACGTTTCTTTTCGTCAGCCGAAACGTCGTTCCAGTTGACCCAGTTGGTTGCGCCGGCAAGAATCAGCGTAACAGCGTCGGCGTCGGCAACAGTGAGTTTGTCGGCATCAGCAGTCAATGTGCCGCCTTCATTGAGGATTTTCACTTTCGACTGCCATTTCATTTGCGCTGGAAGGATGGTCCATGTGTTTCCATAATGAGCGCCTGAGGCTCCCTCCTTTTCGGAAATGGTTGTTCCTTCCATGATGATTTCGTTACCTTCCACCCTGGTTTTTGCGCTGGGCTGAAGACTTGTCTGCCAACTTGAGAAATTGATTTTTCCTTTTTTGTCGGCGCTCAGCCGTATCACAATCACCTGGTCGGGATAGCTTGCGAAAACCTGACGCGAATAATTCACGCCGTCTAATTTGTAGGAAACGTCGACCGTTGCATTGTCCATGTCCAGCGAACGCTGATAATTAGTCGTTCTCGACAGTTCATGCCCCGTATAATCCAGATTAAGCTGTCCCATAGGCTGGTAAAACTGAACGTGACGACCCGAATAACCCAGATCCCATGCTACCTTGTGCGCTTCGGCATAATCTTTGGCAAAAATCAGGTCGCGGACTTTCTTGAGCGTTGCCGGACCATCGGGAGGATTGGGATTGTACGGTCCGCCTGTCCAAAGCGTTTCATCGTTGAAAGCGATTACTTCGTGACCCAGCGTGCCGGGTATCATGGCGGCAAAACGCCCTGTCCCAATCGGTAAACTTTCCCAGTATTTTGTGGCAGGCGTATCATACTGCCATTTCATGGGAACCTGATCAACTGCAATTTCCGATTTGTCATTGCAGGATGCAAATGCTGTAAGTACAGCCAATACTAAGATATTTCTTAATTTTCTCATTATTTATTTAATTATTTTTCTGTTCAACAATAAATCCTACCTCTATTCAGTTTCCGTAATCGAAGATGTTACGGCTACCTGCGTCGGTGCAACTGATATTGATTCGTCGGATGCCTTGCGGAATCTCTACATCGAAACGCCATGCCTTCTATCGTTTTTGCCATTGTTTATTTAATTTATATCCGTAATTTTATCGAAATAAGGGTGCAAATATAGTGAGAATTTTACTAATACAAATAAATAACGGGTGTATTCCAAAATGTCGGAAATACCCTTACGCCGCCTTTTTTCTGATTAATCCCATTAGGATTTATATGTTCTATAATCCTGCATTCCTGACGGAATGCAGGATTGAGAGGAGAATCGTTTTTCTACCGAGCGATACATTCCTAACGGAATGCTGGTTAATCTGTTGTGGCGTCTGAAGGCAATCTCGATTAGGATTAATAGGATTTAAAGATTTATAGGATTGCCTTCGGGTGAAATTATTGCGTCCGCAGGAATCCTACTAATCCTAATCAGATTCGGCAATTTCAAAAATACCATAAAGATGGTATTGCAGCATTTTTCAAGACACATTACCTTTGCAAAAATTTTTGATACGTTTTAAGATATGATTTTTTATAGTTTTTATATGTGGATAATGTGCAACTTCCGAAACCGGACAGTGCGTTGTTCATGTTTATAAGCACGATAAAGAAATATGTACAAGAGCTGTCCGGGGAAAACGAAATCTCCGGACAGTTTTTTATTTAAATTAAAATATAATGATAATTATGAAGCAGATATTTTGGATTTTTACAGGAATAATAATTTTTGCGTCCTGCGGGAAGGGCGAACAAAAACAAAACCAGCGCATCGATTTCGGCGAAATAGCGCCACAACTGTTAATGGACAGTTCGATGCAACTGCAAGCCACAGCATCGTCGGGATTGCCTGTAAGTTTTGTTACTTCCAACTCAAATATAGCCGCAATTATCGGAAATACTGTGAAATTCATATCCGCCGGCAAGGTTTACATCACAGCGCAGCAACGTGGTAACGAGCAATATTACGAGGCTTCGGAAATATCCCGCGAATTGATTATCAGCGACCGGGACCCGAACAAGAAAACGCAGAAAATCACTTTCGACCTGCCTGCCGAATGGATATTGAGTCGCGATAATCAGATGGTCGAACTTAATGCGGTTGCTTCCTCGGGGTTGCCCGTCAGATATTCGCTTTCGAGCAACGTGTACGGACGTATCCTGAACGACGGAATACAGAGTTATCTGTATCTCTATCATGCCGGCGAAGGCGGTACGTCCGGCGCATCAACCTATAAGACGTCAATTACAGTTACCGCTTCGCAATCCGGAAACGACGAATATAATCCGGCTGATAATGTAGAATGTTCGATTCGTGTGACAGGCGATGTCTTTCATAATTAAAAATTAAAGATATGAGATACACGAGATTATATACGGCGATACTGTTAATGGGAGTGATGATATTGAATATCGCTAAATATCAACTTCCATATATTGAATATAATCTGTTTAAGGATTATATCGCCGAAAACTTGTGTGTCAAACGTTGCGAAGCAAACAATGACTGTCAGGGAAAATGTTTTCTCGACAGGCAAATCAATACGGTAAGCGAAACCGAAAACGATGCAAATAATACAACCAAAAAACAGCAGATTTCTTTCGACGATTATATCGTCAACGAATTTATTCTGCAAAAACCGTTTTTTACACAAACACAATTGACTTCCTTTGTCATAACATACGTCTCGAAAGTAAATGCAGACGTACCTGTACCTCCTCCGAATGTTTTCTGACCGGAATCATTGATTCCGGAAGCAATCCGGACCGTTTTCAAAAATTATTACGTTTTATTTATTAATTCATGTTACGCATGTTTATCTTAATTCTTATGATTAATTTATGCCACTAATGCACGAATTAACACTAATTTTTATTCGTGTTATACTATGCGCGGCATGGTTTTGTGCATAAGCAAAATTAGTAAACGAGTAAACAAGTTGACGAGTAAACAGGGTATAAAGAGCCGTAACTCGTTTACTTGTCTACTTGTCTACTCGTCTACTTGTCAACTCGTTTATTACCACGTAAAGTATAATTCGTGCATTAGTGGCATAAAATAATCATTCGTCAACAATTATGAACTTGCGTAACATGAGTTATTAAGTATATTATAAACATGAAAAGAAATATTATAAACATGAAAAAAAATATTATTATATCGTTATATACGATACTTATACTGTCGGCAGCGATATCCTGCGACAAAGAGAACGAAGAACCGAAGCCGGCTACAGATCCGACCGAAGGTTTGATTAAGATACAGGAGTTTTCAACTCAAGGCAGTCCCTACACCGTAACGCTCTACAACGAAACGGGATGTCTTCAACGTGGTTATACCAAAGTTTATTTCGCCATCGCCGACAATGACGGTCGATTTATTGACAACGCAACATTAAGCGCATTTCCCGAAATGGATATGGGAATGATGAAACATTCGACGCCGCATTCCGAAATCACGAAAGTGGATGGTAAAGCGCTTTACGAAGCATACTGTTCGTTTCTGATGTATTCGGGACAGGGCAATGGTATCTGGTATTACGACCTTAAATATACAGTCGGAAATGTTACGGACAGTATTGTAGATGCGGAGATTGACGTCCGCAACGTTTTTCGTCCCGACGGCGTGACGGAACGACGGGTGATTCAGTCGGTTGTCGCTATCGACGGCAGCGAAAAACGATATATCGTCACGCTTGTCGAGCCGTTCAGCCCGAAAGTCGGCGCCAACGAAATCACGGCATACATCCACGAACGTCAGGATGCAAACACTTATCCGGCAGTCGCTGATTTCAGGTTGAAACTCGACCCGCGTATGCCGTCGATGGAGAATCATTCGTCGCCAAACAACGTCGATTTGACTTGGGACGCAACGGACAGGATATATAAAGGTACAGTCAATTTCAGTATGACCGGCTATTGGAAACTGAATCTGATTTTGCAGAACGGTAAGGGCGAAACCTTATACGGAAATCCTGTCAGCGAAGAAACGGAAGCAAGCAGTCTGTATTTTGAAGTGGAATTTTAGATTTACGATTGTAGATTTGGGCGATGCCGTCCGGTCGGAACGCCCAATCTATGAATCAAAAATAGAAATGATGAAAAATATTACGATATTACTGTTATTATTTGTTTGTTTGCCTGTATATTCGCAACAGGCGCCGGATACAACATTGCAGTTGCAGGAGATAATTATTTTGGCGAAGACCGGTATCGACCACGATCGGCAGTCAAAACCCACCGCTTCGGTCGAAGAATATCTGCAATCGTCCGAAAAAGTGAGCATGATAA
>JAISXV010000064.1 GCA_031270335.1 Prevotellaceae bacterium
CTCGCTCTCGAAACAGGAATACGTTTCCCCGCCGGCAATAACAATATCGACCTGCGTGTATATTTCGACCACAGCCTGACAAATGTCCAAAAAACGGGCGATGCTCATGTAGTCGAATATCAGTCGTCGAACCCTTCGCAGTTCAAGTACAACAGCGTAGTGAACACCGGATTAGTCGATAAGGTCAGCCTGTTCGGAGGAGGAATGAAAATCGGAATCAACTTCTGAGGGAAGTATGAGGTATGAAGTATGAAGTATGAAGTATGAACTATGAACTACCGGACGACGACTGAGGGAGTTAAGAACTAAGAACTAAGAGTTAAGAGTTATTGGACGACGATGTGATTGTAATCATATCGTCGTCTGTTTTTAGCCACGAATTAAAATTAGCGTTAATTCGCGTAATTCGCGGACAAAATCCGTGTAATCTGTGGACAAATTTCGATTAAGATTACAGGCATGAATTAAGAGTTAAGAACTAAGAGTTAAGAGTTATTGGACGACGACTAAGTCCCGCAGGGCCCCAAACCCCAAACCCCAAACCCCAAACCCCAAACCCCAAACCCCAAACCCTACCCCCATACCGGTAAAATTATCCGATAATTTACCCCCTGCACCGGTAAAATTATCGGATAATTTTACCGGTGTTGAAAAAATGTTTATCTTTGCAAAAAAAACGATATGGTCAGAAATATGTTTCAGCCTTTACTCAAGCACTTGTCAAAGAAAGAGTTTACGATAATTACCGGCGCCCGTCAGACAGGGAAATCAACGCTTATAAAGCAACTGAACGAGCATTGTCAAAAAACGGGGATGCCTTCGATATTCCTTAATCTGGAAAACAAAGACATTTTGACGCATTTGAATGAATCGCCTCTCAATCTGTTTTCGTATTTGCCGGTAACAGAAGAGCGTATCATTGTTTTCGTGGATGAGGTACAGTATTTACAGGATCCATCCAATTTTCTCAAACTGCTCTACGACGAACATGCGGACAAAATCAAAATCGTCGCAACCGGAAGCAGCGCCTTTTATCTGGACGATTCATTTAAAGATTCGCTGGCGGGCAGGAAAAAAATATTTTGGCTGCAAACATGCTCATTTGACGAATATTTGCAACTTAGAAACTTGCCGGACTTACTGGACGATGTTGTCCGAATACGGGCAAACGCAAATGCAAAGTCGCTTTACATGGATATGTTGCGTCAGGAATGGGGCGCTTATATGCTCTATGGGGGTTATCCTGCTATAATAACCGATCCCGATAATCAGGAAAAAATAGAACGTTTAGCCGAAATTCGCGATTCATATCTCAAACGCGACATACTGGAATCCGGTGTACAGAACGAAACAACATTTTATTATTTTTTCCGTATTCTTGCCGGACAGTCCGGGAGTTTGCTTAATGCGAACGAATTATCGGTAACGCTAAGAGTTAAGAACGAAACGATAATGAATTATATGACCGTTTTACAAAAATGTTTCCATATAACCTTAGTCAGACCATTTTTCAGGAATCTGCGCAAAGAACTGACTAAGATGCCGAAAGTTTATCTGCTTGATACCGGGATGCAAAACAGTTTGCTTAACAATTTCCAGCCTATTGCATTTCGCATTGATAAGGGTCTGATTTGGGAAACGCTGGCGTATAAATTATTATACGAAAAACACAATCTTGACGATATCCTGTTTTGGCGAACAGCCGACGGTAATGAAGTGGATTTTGTAATGCCGTATCTGGAAAAGCCGTATGCTGTTGAAATCAAATATGATAAAGCATTAATAAAACCGGCAAAGTATAAGAAATTCGAAGAGACTTATCCCGATATTCCATTATCGTTTAAATGGTTGCAACCTTTCGAGGAAGATTTTTTCAGATTTTAGATTATTGATTACAAAGGGGATTGCGGGTCAAGCCCGCAATGATGGGGGTCAAGCCTGCAATGACTCTTAACTCTTAACTTTTTGTGCAGGACGCGTAAAGACGCAAAATTTTGCGTCTCTACAACAAAATAATTCCCGTGCAAGCCGAAGGCGCAGCTCGGGCTATATGTCGCCAACTCTTTAGAACTACGGAGTTGATGTTCGTGGTGGAAACCAAACTCTTAACTCTTAGTTTTTAACTCTTAACTAATCCCGTTCCTCCTACTCGATTGTTTATTTTCATATAAAAAAATTTTCGATTCTTATTTTTTTACTAACTTTGCCGAAAATTTTGTAAGTAATTGGTTAATCTATTATGGACATGAAAAGAAGTATTGTAAACTTATTAGTTATGTTGCTTATTGCGGCTGGTTGTTCTACTGTTCCTGTTACAGGGCGTAAACAGTTGAATCTTGTAAGTAACGAGGAAGTATTGACTTCCAGTTTTAGTCAGTATGATGAATACATTAAGACTGCGCCTCTTTCGAAAGACAAGAAAAAGACGGAGTTAGTGGTAAAAGTCGGGAAACGTATTGCTGCGGCGGTCGAGCAGTATATGAAGAACAACGGAATGGAAGACCAGATACAAGAGTATCAATGGGATTTTCATCTTGTTGCCGACGAAACACCGAACGCATTTTGTATGCCGGGAGGAAAAATTGTTGTTTATGAAGGGATTTTGCCTTACACACAGGACGAAACCGGACTTGCCGTAGTGCTTGGACACGAAGTTGCACACGCTGTATCAAAACATTCTAACGAACGGATGAGTCAGCAAATCGTTGTGGCTCTGGGCGGCGAAGTGGTGAATGTAGCTGTGAGTAAAAAATCGGATTTAATGAAACAGTTAGCGCCTACGATTTACGGACTTGGCTCACAATTTGCTGTGATGTTGCCATATTCGCGGGCGCACGAATCGGAAGCCGACCATGTCGGGCTTATTTTTATGGCGATGGCGGGATACGATCCGGCTCAGGCAGAAGGTTTTTGGTTAAGGATGTCGCAATCGGGCAGCAAAACTCCCGAATTTCTCAGCACACATCCTTCGGACCAGACACGAGCGGCAAAAATCAGGTCATGGCTTCCCGAAGCGCAAAAGTATTACAAGCCTGTATTCTGAATGATCGCAGAGGATGTAAAGGCTGTCCTGGACGAATACTCGGCGAAGATAAATACTCCCGAATTTATCGATTCCGACCCTGTCAAGTTTGTGCATAAGTACAGATTATTGCAAGATATCGAAGTTGTGGGCATTGTGTCGGCGATAAACGCATGGGGACGCAGAGACATGATTTTAAGAGATATCGACCGTATTCTCGACCTCATGGGAAAGTCGCCTTACGATTTTGTAATGTCGGGCGATTTGAATGCGCTTTCGGGAAATCAAGCTTTACACAGGACTTTCAACATCTCGGACTTGGGATATGTATGTCGGGGACTGCGAAAAGCGTATTCCATATACCATTCTATGGAGGAATATTTTACCGGCAAAAACATGTTCGAAGGAATCAAATCGTTCCGGACGGAAATTATTTCGGCAAACGATGAATCCGGACGCCGTTCGGCGAAACATTTGTCGAACCCCGACGCTAACTCCGCATGTAAACGGCTGCATCTTTTTCTGCGCTGGATGGTGCGCAACGACGGAATCGTCGATTTGGGAATCTGGAAAAAAATTTCGCCCTCGGAACTGTTTATACCGTTGGATGTTCATGTTGGCAGAGTTTCCCGTTCGCTTGGATTAATAACCCGTAAACAAAACGACAGGAAAACTGTCGAAGAATTGACAGCTATACTGCGAAAATTCAATCCCGACGACCCGATTGTCTATGATTTCGGGCTGTTTGGCGCAGGCATGTTTTCTCTTTAACAAGTCTTATGGGGAGCATCTCTACGAGATGCAGGAAGAGGGTGGGCGTCTTTTTCTACCGAGCGATGCATCTCTACGAGATGCACGCCACGCAAAAATTTCATGTTATTAAAGGGTCAATGTTACAAATTAGCATAATTTCACATTTCATTGCAAATCGTTTTGTAATGTCAATGGGTTTTTTTCGGAGATTCCAGGTCTAACAGGTTTTTGAAAACCTGTTAGTATCTAACTTTTCAAATTGCATCAAACTTTGGCAAAAAAATCCACAATCCGTCATTCTGAACTTGTTTCAGAATCCTCTGCACAAAAGAGGTTGCGGGTCAAGCCCGCAATGACGAGGTCAAGCCCGCAATGACGGATCGTTCTCTGTCCTATTTTCCCTCTTTGGTTCCGGCTTGTCCGGGTTAGGTTTGTTACCTCAAAACATGTGAATACAATTTTCGCATACAGCTGATCCTTGCGAAGTGTCGAGATTGCGCATACGCTCTATATCCGCATCGGTAGCCATAAAGTTAATGCTCTTGAAACGTGCACGCCACTTCGGCGAATTGTAGAATACTCTGTTCGGAACAACATACGCCTTTACGCCGCTTAACGAACGGTTACAGACGTCACATACGCCACTGCCGGAGTATGGCGGATAACTTGCATAATTCGACACTACGTTGCTGTCTTTTGCTTTTGTAGCTACTTCTTTCAGAAAAGCCTCGTCGGTTATCTTTTTCACTGCCGCTTCGCGAACAATACCATCGTTTCATCGGTTATCGTTTCAACCGCTTTCAACCTTTTTTTCTCGTTTTTACTTTGCCATTCTGGTTTAAACAAATTTAATAATCCCATAATTTTTACTTTTTATGCTCCTTGTCGGAGCGGTTTGTAATTCATTTTCTCATTGTCTGAACTGTGATTTGAAGTGATTTCATGAAGACTATGATTTTTTTTCAGCTGACGGCTACTTCATCGTTCATACTTCATCGTTCATACTTCTCATTATTCCCATTTGATTTCCGGTATATTGCGATTCGATGTTTTTTTCATATCGAAGACAACTTTGATATAGCTCACGAAACCGAAAATTAAAAAGAACAGCATTCCTGCCACAAATGCTATCAGGAATCCCAAAAGTCCGAAGAGAAACCAGACAACCCATCCTAACGAACCGGCTACTCCAAGTCCGATAAGCGGTGATTTTATCATGAACGACTTGGCTCCTTTCAATCCCCATGATTGATGTTTGCCGCATTTCGGACACGTGTTGTCTAATTTGATAAAATCTATATAACTGCCCGAATTAACTCTTTTTTGCATTTCGGGAATCTGCTTTTTGAGCATATCGTCTATCGATTTTCCGTTGACTGGGGATGTTACCCATTCGCTTAATTCACCACAATGTTCACACACATAACGATGTTGAACATTGTACACTATCCCATTTTCTGATACTGCAAATACTGCCATATTTTCCGGTACCGGATCGTTTTCGACACTCCTGTTTTTTGGATCCGTCCCGTACTGGTTGTCGCCTACTGTACCGTCGATGCATAACAACACTAAAAACCAGATAAAGCCGATCATAGGTACTAAACTTATCAATATCCACCAACCACTTTTATTGATGTCGTGCAGACGACGCACCGTAACCGCCAACGATGGAATTAATATAAACAACCCATACAATATGACGATTATAATTGAAAAAGGATTAGATGGAGCGTTTCCCGGCGTTGTCTCTTGAACTCCAAACAACAACGAGGAAATCATAATCAAAATCATCAGGAAGATGTAATTGAACAGCGCAAACATCCAAAATTCTTTTCGTTGCGCCCTTCCGCTGAAATCAGCGTACTTTTTTAAACTTTTTAAATACCATTTCATATCTTTAATTTTTTTATGCTCCTTGTCGGAGCGGTTTGTAATTCATTTTCTCATTGTCTGAACTGTGATTTGAAGTGATTTCGTGAAGACTATGATTTTTTTTCAGCTGACGGCTACTTCATCGTTCATACATCATCGTTCATCGTTCATACTTCATACTTCATACTTCATACTTCATACCTCCGCTGCAATATTAAACGTTGTGATGATTTTGCCGGCATATTTACCGATACCTGTGATGGTAATGGTAGCGCTGCCGGGGTCAACATTGTTTTTGTAGCCGACGGTGAAGTCTTCGCTGAAGCGGAGTTCGACAACGGTTACTGTGCCGTCTTTTCCCGTTTTGCGGATTCTCACCTTCGGAATCACATACACCGGTTCACCCGTGTAGGGCTGTACGGCGATGGTATCCACTTCGCCCGACGAGATGTCCGTCCGCGCGTGCAGACGTCCGTAGTGTTCGTGAACCAGCGTGTTGTAGTGGTTCACGTGCACGTTGAACTCGTCGACAAACTGTACGTAAGCGCCAGGTCCGTTGAGGTCGATCAGCGCCGTCACCCGGTTGGTAACATTGCGTAATGCCTCGTCGGTTTCGCGGCGAACGGTTTTGGGGCTGATGTCCGGTTTCCGTACCTGTTCCTGTTCGGCGTCGGCTGCGTAGCCTTTGAAGAGGCTGTTCAGTCGGGTCAGTTCGGTCAGCCACGGTTCGAGATGCAGCGCCTGCACTGCATAGATATAATCCCGTCCGTTCAGTTTGGTAACGATACTGTCGATACCGGCGGTTTCGGCGTCGTAACCGGCATGTGTCAGGTCGCCATAGTTGTTGACCAGATTCAGCACGTGTTTGGCATTGTCGCGAATCGACGGATCAAAATGTTTCGAGGAAGCATGAAGCGCGTCCATGATCCCCGACAGAATATTGTCGCGTTCACGGTCCACTTCCGCTTTCTTTTCGGTAAACTCACTGCTGCGCGTCCATTTATAGACCCCTTCTTCCTGAGTTACCTTTTCGTGATAGCCCGCAAGTAAATCGGGGGCGTTTATCACGTTTGCATGTCTGTCGCAAATGATCAGCGACGTCTTGTGAAATTCGATGTGGTTTGCGTTCGTATATCTTCCCACATCCGGCTTGTTTAATGTAATATCCATTTCTTTCTATTTTAAATATTTTAAATCAGTTAAAAATTTGCTTTCTGTATCTGTTTTGTATCCGGAATAAATGATTCTGTTCGGAATCCGTTCGGATTGGTCGCAGAATCAATGATTCTGTTCGGAATCTGTCCGGATTGGTCGCAGAATCAATGATTCTGTTCGGAATCTGCCCGGATTGGTCGCAGAATCAATGATTCTGTTCGGAATCTGCCCGGATTGCCTGCGGAATCAATGATCCTCAGCGGGGCAATCTCCGGTTCATCATGCGCCCCGTCGTCATATACGCGGGTAAGCATAAATTTTGGTTTTAACTCTTTCATAATCTTAAATATTTACAAAACTGCATCAAATTAATGGCACAAAGTTATAACATTTTTTTTGATATATAATAAAAAAATGTAAAAAAATATTTTTTGCAGATTTAATACTTGGCATTCAGTGTTATCAGTGGGGTGGGTATAGGGTATGGGGTATGGGGTACAGGCGCCTTCGGTTGAAATTATCGCGTTTAAAAGACAAAAAAGGGGTATGGGGTATGGGGTATAGGGTATGGGGGATAGGCGCCATAAATCTTAATCAACAATCGTAAATAATATTTATCTTTGCACTTTAAAAATATAAAAATATGGCTATGTTGAATATAAGAAATTTGCCTGTCGGGATGCAGGATTTTGAAGATTTGAGAACAAATAATTGCTTGTATGTGGATAAAACAGAATATATTTACCATTTGGCGACTATAGGAAAACCTTATTTTCTGGGTCGTCCGCGTCGTTTTGGTAAAAGTCTTTTTTTGTCCACACTTAAAGCGTATTTCCTTGGGAAAAAAGAACTTTTCGAGGGTTTGGCAATTGCCGAATTAGAGAAAGACTGGAAAAAATATCCGGTATTTCATTTGGATTTTAATCTGGAAGACTATTCCACCTTATCATCATTTCAATATGCCTTAGACGCTAATTTAGTCGAACTGGAAGCTCAATGGGGTAGCGTCGAAAGAGAAAAAACTGCCGCTCTAAGGCTGAACGGACTTATCCGTCGCGCCTGTGAGCAAACCGGAAAGAAAGTAGTGGTATTAGTTGACGAATATGATAAACCGTTGATAGAAACAATGGATAACCCAAAATTAAATGAAACCATACGCAAACGCTTAAAAGGTTTTTACGGCGTCTTGAAACGTTCTGATGCCAACTTGCGATTTGT
>JAISXV010000077.1 GCA_031270335.1 Prevotellaceae bacterium
TAGTAACTACCGGCTTGCCTAAAAGAGTACTTACTATGAACTTTGAACTCTCGTTATCTTCCATCAATCTCTTGAAGACTGTGTCATATATTGGATTTGCTATAATCATGACCTTTAAATTTTTTACAAAAGTAATATAAATTTTTAATTTGCGTTTTTTTCCATAATAAAATTAGAACCACGTTTTTGGAAATCTAAAATTAATGTTACCTTTGCAGCCAAATAAAGCACGTAATTTTTAGTAAAGCGCTAATTGTATTAAGGATTTATAAAATAAAACATAATTAAAGTATTTTCATTATGAAAAGTATTAACAGACGTAAATTTTTAAGTATTTCTGCAATAGCAGGAGCGAGTGCAGTTGTGCCGCAAATGATTGGCAATAAATCTGCAATGGCAGCGCCTATCGACGATAAAAAGAAGATAGCGACCCGTATGCTGGGTAAAACCGGCATGGAAATACCCATCCTGAGCATGGGCGTTATGCGTGCCGACAATCCGGCGGTTGTCCGTGCGGCGTATAATTCGGGGCTTACGCACTTCGATACCGCGCACGGATATCAGAACGGAAAAAATGAAGAAATGCTCGGCGTTTTCTTCAAAGACAAAGACCGGAGTACTTTTACCATTGCCACAAAAGGTAAATTCAACCTCAGATCGGACAATTTCGAACAGGAGTACGAAGATTTGCTGAACACAAGTCTCCGTCGTCTGCAAATGGATTATGTGGATATTTTCTACGCCCATGCTATCGGCGATACGGAAACAATCAATAATCCGCGTTTGATCAAGATGTTGAAGAAATTTAAAGACGAAGGAAAAGCAAAACACATCGGTTTTTCGACGCACGCCCATAAACCCGCTCAAATCGACGAAGCTATTGCAGCGGGAATCTACGAAGTGTGTTTAGTCAGTTACAATTTCAAACTGAACATTCTCCCCGAACTTGACGCCGCCATTCAGCGCGGCGTGGACGCCGGAATGGGTTTTGTGGCAATGAAATCGATGGCTGGAGGCGTTGCCGACGCCGAAGCGAAATCGAAAGTGAACGGCGCCGCCTGTCTGCGCTGGGTATGGCAAAACAAAAACATCACAACGGCAATACCGGGATTTACAAGTTTCGATTTGCTGGACAATTGTCTTGAAGCGGCTTATTCGCCAAATCTTGGAGAATTGGACGCCAAATATCTTGCCGGGCTGAAAGAAACGGAGCTGCTTTTTTGCCAAAATTGCGGCGACTGTGTAAAACAGTGTTCAAAACATTTGCCTGTTCCCGACATCATGCGTGCCTACATGTATAACTACGGCTACAAATATCCCTCGTTATCGCAGGATACGCTTATTGAACTTGCTATTGCAAGTAATGCCTGTTCGGGATGTGAAAAATGCACGGTAACACACTGTTCGTCAGGATTTAATGTTGCCGGTAAAATTGCCGCGATTACGCCGATTGTCGATGTTCCTTCATGTTTTCTGGCATAGTTTGAAAGTTGATTTAATATGAAACGTAAAATTATACATATATTATTAACAATAAACCTGTTCTGCTTTGCAGGGCAGGTTTTTGCTCAGACGCCGGATGAACTGCATTCCGGTTTGCCCGCAATTGAGGGCTGGACAATTTCGTCCGATATCGAAGTGTTCGACAGCGAAAATCTGTACGAGCGCATCAACGGAGCAGCGCCCCTGTTTATCGAAAACAATTTCCGGGAAATGACAAGTCTGGTTTACACTCGCGGCGACGATTATATTACTATTCAGGCTTATCGGCACGCAAGTCGCGAGGACGCTTTCGGGATGTATGCTTCCGAACGTTCGTCGGATATGACTTTTTATCCAGACATCGGGGGCGAAGCGCAGGGCGACGATTACGGATTGTTTTTCTTTTCGGGCAATGTCTATGTGAAGATGTCGGCGAGCAATCAAAGCGAGGAGATTACGAACATTTTCGGGAAAATAGCCAAAGGACTGGCGACGAAGATTGATTCAAGCGCTTCGTATCCCGAAATGTTCGATTCGTTTCCGGATGAGGGACAGATTCCGCATACTCAGGCATATATCGCCAAAAATTATATCGGGCATGAATTTCTGAAACCCGCTTATACAGCGAATTACGATGTAAACGGACAGAAATTTCAACTGTTTGTTATCGACGGAAAAACGAAAGACGACGCCAGGAAAATTCTGGACAGTTATTTTGGTTTTACCAAACAGCCGCTGAATTTCACCGAAGGAAATCTTTGCGCTAAAGACCGCTATAACGGTAATATTCCGATGGTTTGGAAAGGGCGGTATATTGCAGGGGCTTTTCACGAAAACGGCGAAGATTTTTCGAATGAGAAGATATACGATTTCCTGAACAGTATTTTCTCTTCTTTATAATTTTGGCGTCTGTAAAATATTATTCAATACATTTTATAATTTCGTCGAAATCATCGGGATGAAACCATTTTATTTCCGGATATCGGGCGAACCATGTAATCTGTCGTTTGGCGTATCGCCGGGTGTTTTGTTTGATAAGTTCGATTGCCTGTTCAAGACTTGTCTTTCCGTCGAAACAGTCGAATAATTCTCTGTAACCGACTGTTTTTAACGCATTAAAGTCTTTGAAACGGTACAATTCTCTTGCTTCGTTTTCCAATCCGGCTTCCATCATATTATCGACGCGCCGGTTGATACGGTCGTACAACAAATTGCGGTCTGTTGTCAGACCAATCTTTACGATATCGAAGCGGCGTGATTTTTCGAAGTTTTTCCTTAACGACGAATACGGTTTTCCCGAAGCGACGCACACTTCCAGCGCTCTCATAACACGTTGAGGATTACGGATATCTATCATTCCGCAAATATCGGGGTCTAATCGGGTCAGTTCGAAGCGCAAACTTTCTATTCCTTCATTTTTATAGCGTTCGACGATATTTTTTCGCAGTTCCGTATCAGCGCCCGGAATATCGTCTATACCTTTGCAGACGGCGTCGATATACAGTCCCGAGCCTCCGACAAGCCACACATAATCATGCGTTTCAAACAGTTTATTGATAATTTCCAAAGCATCGGCTTCGTACTTTCCGGCAGTATATTCGTCGAAAATAGAACGCGATTTAATAAAATGATGTTTCACTTCGGCGAGTTGCTGCGGCGAAGGAGGCGCCGTCCCGATATCAAGTTCCCTGTACACTTGCCGGGAATCTGCCGAAATTATCTCTGTTTTGAAATATTTCGCCAGACTGATACTCAAATCCGTTTTCCCGATTCCCGTCGCTCCAAGTAATACTAAAAGTTTCATAATCTATGTTTTAATTACCTATAACCAAATATAATTCGTAATATTTTCGACGACAAAAGTACTAATTTCAAAAATATTACTACTTTTACATTAAAAAATATGTTTGAGACATTATTTGAATATCCGTTTTTGCCGTTCCTGATTTTTGCCGCACGTATTTGCGACGTAACTATTGGTACTCTGCGTATTATCTTCGTTTCGAAAGGAATGAAAACTGTTGCTCCCTTTTTGGGATTTTTCGAAGTTTTGATATGGATTGTTGTTATCAGTCAAATACTTACCAAAGCCAACGACTGGATATGCTATGTCGCTTATGCTTCGGGATACGCCACGGGCAATTACATCGGAATGATAATCGAAGAACGTTTGGCTATGGGCGTCTATCTTGTACGAGTATTTACGTTAAACAGTGGAAATGAGCTTGTTCAAATCCTGAACAGGAAAAATTTCGGTGCAACCTGTCTGAGAGGTCGCGGCATGTCAAGCGAGGTAGATGTAGTGGAGACTGTTGTCGGTCGTAAAAATATGGCTACAGTCGAATCGACGATAAAAGACTTTGATCCTGAAGCCTTTTTCGTTGTAGAAGACGTCCGTTCGACGCAGAAAGGAATATTTCCCTCAAAACACCTTCCGCTACTGAAACGATGGAGGATAGGAAAATAATTTTAGAATCGCTTTTTGTATTTTCTTGACAAACAATGGTCCTCGATAGATATATCCGGTATAAAGTTGAATCAGACTGGCGCCGGCTTCGAGCATGTTTATTGCGTCGGCGACGGTCATTATTCCGCCTACAGCGATTATCGGCAGTTTGCCCGAGGTCTGTTCGTGGATATAACGTACGATTTCCAGCGAGCGTTTAGTGAGCGGCTGCCCGCTAAGTCCGCCCTGACCGATTTCCGTTATTTCTTTGACTGAGGTTTTCAGTCCTTCTCTCGAAGTTGTGGTATTTGTTGCAACTACTCCGTCGATGCCTGTTTCTCTTATTATATATAAGGTATCGTCAATCTGCTCGAACGACAAATCGGGAGAGATTTTCACCAGAACAGGTTTGTAAACATCCATATATTTACGTTCGTTCACTAAACTTTTGAGTAAGATATCCAAATTGGATTTTCCTTGTAACTGCGTCAGATTGTTTACGTTAGGGCAACTTACGTTCACAGTGAAATAATCTACGTAATCGTACAGTCCTTTGAATGTTTTCAAATAATCGTTAACGGCGTCCGTATTCGGTACCATAGTGTTTTTACCGATATTTCCCCCAACTATTATCTGCCGGTTTTTTTTCTCTCTCAATCGTTTGATAATAACCGATAAACCATCGTTATTAAACCCCATTCGGTTGATAAGAGCATTATCTTTTTTCAAACGAAAACTTCTCGGTTTTGGATTTCCCGGTTGACTTTTTGGAGTAACTGTTCCGATTTCGACAAAGGAAAAACCGAAATTGCCGAGTATATCAAATATTTCGGCATTTTTGTCGAATCCGGCGGCAAAACCTATTGGATTCTTGAATGTTAGTCCGAATATTTCTCTTTCCAGCGCCTTGTGTTTTACTGTTAAAACTTTTTTCAATAAACAAGGTAAACCGGGTATGTATCTCACTGATTTTATGAGAAACATGACTGCACCGTGCGCTTTTTCCGCAGGAAGCATAAACAATAGAAAACGAATTATCTTATACATGTCAGAAGTATTAAAAATCGCTGCAAAATTACTACAATATGATGAATATACAAATTCGTGTACAATTGACAATTGAAATAATCCCAAATTTCAATAAAAAAAACGGTCTCCGGAAAAATGTCCAAAGACCGTTTCACATTCATTTTAATTTTCAAAAATATTATAAGCGCATAGCGACAAACAATTATTTTTTTATTGCTGCAATTTGAACTGTACAGGCACCTGATAAGTTACCTTAACAGGTTTGTTTTGTTGTCGTCCCGGAGTCCATTTTGGGGACTTCTTCACGAGTTCGATAACACAATCTTCGAGTATCGGGTCAACCTTTCTCAACGATTTGATATCGGAGAGAGTGCCGTCCACATTAACTGTGAAAGATACGCGAACCACGCCTTGAATGTTGTTTTCGACTGCTGCCTGTGGATAGTTGTTTTGCAATTTGCCATAAATCCATTTCACAAATTCGCCTGCCTCTTTGCCCTGAAACGTAGGTTTCACCTCTACAACGGCAAAGGGGATAACTTCATCAACCTCTTCAGCTTCTTCGACTACCTGCTGCTTTTTTTCAACATAAGCCAAATCCTGAAAAAGATTGTCGTTACTTTCCGACTCCGAAAAGTCGAAATCCGACGAAATATCCACATCATCTTCCACGATGTTAATCACATCGGGAATTTGCAAAATCTTTGGGATTTCGGGAGGAGGAGGAGGAGCTTGTTCTGTGATAGGAACCTGCTCTTCTTCTTCGACGATTTCCTGATGATCCGCTACAAGCATACTTGCCGTCTTTTCTCTTGAGGTCCAGTTGAATGCAACCAGCACAATCAATAACGACAAAGCTAATCCAATTTCGAACAACAATGTCTTCTTATTTTGAAGATCTGCTTTTGATGTTTTCTTTAATTCCATAATCTTAAAAATTTAATTGTTACTACTAACACGATCTAAACACTATGAACAGTACAAAAACCGTGCCAAATAACATCAACTCCTGCCTACTTTTTTGATGGCGGATTTGCTAAATAATTAATTCTCAAAGCTTGACATCTGCGAAGTTCCTGTTTTACATCAGTAACTATACCCATTCTTGTCTGCTCGTCAATCTTAAACGCAACGGTAAGCTGCGCTCTGTCGGCTTCTGACAATTGCTCGCGCTTAGCTGCTACAAAATCCCGGATATCGTCCACTGAGCTGAACTTGTCGTTCAACTGCATACGCGTATCGGTTCCGTAATTTCGTTGAAAAGCGCTTGTAGGCGTACCTACATTGATATAACAAGTAAGGTCTTTACGCTCAATCTTTGCAATTTCAGTCGCTTCAGGAAGTGTGATTTCGACATTAATTTCTTCTTCTCTCATGGTTGTTGTCACCATAAAGAAGAATAGAAGCATGAATACGATATCCGACATCGAAGAAGACGAATATGTTCCAGCCGATTTTTTCTTTTTCTTTATTAATTTCATAATACTAACCTCCTATCTACCTTTTTTACCTTTATCTCTTGGTTCTGCCTCCGATATATTGAGCGGATAAACTCCTCTGACGGCTTCCTGCTGCTCTTCCGTAAGTTTTGCGTACGTAGATTGAAAGCGGGACTGCTGAGCATATTCATCTCGAAGTTCGGCATAAGCCTTCATGATTTCATTTTGAACTGCCATGTACATCTTGTAGCTTGTCCCTCTGTCTGTTTGCAGGGAAACAACTCCTTTGCCGACGCTGACTGCTCCCAGAAGCTCAATGTTTTTGACTTCTTTTTCGGGTTTATCAGCATCATTTCTCGGATTTGAGAGAAATACCTTGACTTCATCTTTCAATAACTGAACCTCCATGGGCTTGCTGTTTACCAACAATAAATCCATACTGTTGACACGCACCTGCAAGATGTTCCGCTTGTTGATTTCGGGCGGTTTTTCCTGCTCATCTTCAATCAGCGGCGGAAGACGACGTGGCATACCCATATTTTGGTCCATTGTCGTTGTCAAGAGAAAAAACGTCAAGAGCAAAAAAGCGATATCAGCCATCGAACTGGCATTTAATTCCGGTGTTGATCTTTTTGCCATTTTTTCTATGTTTTATCTCATTTTAAAAATATTGGCAATACTCGAGGCTACCATTACAACTATAGTCGCGACTAACATGATGTAGGTGGTAATAAGGTTTACATCCGTAAACTTTATTGTCCCTTCGCTTACAGGAGGATGTCCCGGTAGAAACGGCAACGGATCGTTCGACGAAAAAAGATACGACACGCCTATCACCACTGCAAAAGCGACCAGACCTCCCAATATTCCTAATGCCGATTTGGGATTCTCAATCATCTGAGGTACAGGCAAAAATACTGCCAGCACTGCGGCAATTCCTACCAGAATATACGACCAGATCAACATAGGATTGATTACATCCATCATTGCGATTTTGTCTTCTGCGATTGCAGCATTCAACCTTCCGCATCCGATAAATGCCACTATACACAATCCCACGGAAACCAAAGCCAAAACCCACAGCAAAATATTTACAAATTTATTTGCTTTCCACATGGCTTCTTACTTTTTGGCATTGTGTTTTAACAAAACATCTACAAAAGAGATAGATGCGTCTTCCATAGCATTGACAATACTGTCAATTTTGGAAACAATGTAGTTGTAGAAGATTTGCAGAATGATGGCAACGATAAGACCGCAGACGGTCGTGATCAACGCCACTTTCATACCTCCCGCTACGACTGTGGGGGACATTGTTCCCGCTTTTTCGATGTCGTTAAATGCCTGAACCATACCGATAACCGTTCCGAGGAACCCTAACGACGGCGCCAATGCAATAAACAAACCTATCCAGGGAAGATTGGTCTCTAACTGACCCATCTGAACCGAACCGTACGATACGATTGATTTTTCAACCATATCCAAACCTTCTTCGTTACGATCCAAGCCCTGATAGAAAATGCTTGCTACGGGACCTCTTGTGTTACGGCACACTTCTTTTGCCGCTTCGATTCCACCGTCATCCAATGCCGTTTCTACGGAAGATAACAGTTTTTTAATGTTAGTTGTAGCAAGATTGAGGTAGATGATACGCTCAATACAAAATGCTAAACCCAATACGAGACACAAGATGATTGGTGTCATAAAAGGAGGTCCACCATCGATGAACTGCATTTTTAATTGCTGATGGAGTGGAACTTCCTGTCCTTCCGGACCTTGTGCCATTGCATATCCTGCATACGTGAGGAATGCTGTAAACGCTGCTGAAAACTTTAAAATTCTTTTCATGGCCTACTTTGTTTTTTAAAATATTTAAAGATTGTTACTAATTTAATTTCTATTTTATGTTCAAATCTACAATTCATTTTCTTTTCTTTTTATCATCATTTCGTTCTCTGCGGAGAAAAAGGGATTCGAACCCTTGATACCCTTTTGGAGTATACGCACTTTCCAGGCGCGCGCCATCGACCACTCGGCCATTTCTCCCTATTCATTTCTACTCCGGTTTTACCCATTTTTTACCCGGTTTAGGCAACGAAACAGAGCCGCCAAATTACACATTATTTTTTACCTGCAAAATTTTTTTTTCATTTTTTTCTTTATTTTAATATTAATCAACCCATTACAGGTGGAAAAATTCTTCCAATTTTTCGTCTTATCCACGATATATTTATGAAACTTACCCCAAAAATGAACAATATTACGAAGATTATTGTCCATATATTGACGGGTGTGTTTTCGATGTTCAAAACCTCAAGGCGCGAAAGGTAAATCCCGCGTACAACGATGAAACTTACAAAAGCTATCAGCCCGACGGAAGTGTTGAGAATCAGCACAAGAATACTGTATGGACGTGCAAGTTCCCGGCGCGAATAGCCCAAAAGTATCAAGTTGCCAAGCGTTTTCCTGTTTTTGTAGATCAGCAGATTGATGCTCAAAAACATTAATCCCATCGCCGGCAAAAGAACAAGCAATCCGATGACGGATATTACCGTGATTATAATTTTCAGAAAATAAGACAGTTTTCCCTGTTCGCCTTTGTTTTCACGGACGTCGTAGTTTTTGGTGGCGAAAAATTCCGCTATCTCGGGGTCAGCGGGATTTTTTACTTCGACTATCAGTTTCGACTTGCGCGGCGTTTCCGACGCTCCGAAATTTTTGTTCGCCCAGTCCATAAACTCCTGCGGGACTAAAATGGTGTTCAGATAGTCCGAAAAACCGACTATGCTACCGGTAAACAGTTCGTTTTTCTCCTGTCCTTTTAAGACGACTTTGAATTTTATGCTTTTAACGATGCTTTCGGATATCTGCGGCAATCCGCGACTTCCGGCAAAACCGAAATTGTACAGCGCCAAATAGTCGCGCGGGATGATGACCGGAATAAACTTCTCATTTTCATTCCATTTCCAGTTGTCGCCCGCTCCGTCCATGATGTTGTTGGGAACAGATTCGAAGAACATTTCGGTCGAAAACGAATGTCCGGACATTTCGATATATGCAAATACGCTGTAACGACAGGGCGTGAAACAGTTCAGCGACTTGACGAACTGTTGAGCTTCGATTTCCTGTACTTCGCTGTCGGCAAAAATGGTGTTTTTGGAATTTATTGCCGAAATCGCCGATACTTTTTTCGTTACAATCATGTACTCGCTCTTGAAAAGTCCGTCGGTATTCGACGAAAAAAGCGGACGTATATCCATTGAGAATCCGAACGCTACAAAGATAAGCGCCATCCCCGCCAAGGCTGTAAATGCATAACCTGACAACTGCGGTACACTAAGATTTTGACGTAACAGTTTTTTTAACATGTCCATTTTTTAAAAGTACAAAGGTATTACTTTTAATTTTAAAACAAAATTTTTTTGCCACAAAAGGCACAATGGTTTTTGCACAAAGGCACGATTTTTCTTTGTGTTCTTTGTAGTAAATCTTTGTGTTCTTTGCGGTTAAAAATATACGACGATTTGAAATGCTCTGATGTACTCTTTTTTTCGCTGTTATATGAGGAAAATGTTATACCTTTGCGGGCATAAATTTTAAGAAAAGAAAGTATAATATGGCAGCAATATCAGACGAAGACCGTGCAATATTGGATAGCGGAACAGAGAGGATGAACCGTATCCGGTATATGAATTTTATTATCTATGAATTTGCAAGCGGATTCAAACGTCCGCTACAGGAAGCATTTATTTATCTTGATGATTATGGCGGATTACAGTTTTTGTTCGACAATTACGAATATGAACATACGCGTTCGGAACACGACACAGCAATGACCTTACTTCGCGTGTGTCGTAATAATGGAGGTTGGTTATGAAAGTTTTTCATGGGAGCGATACGCGAATTGAAAAAATCGACCTGGCAAGAGGAAAAGAACATCCTGACTTTGGGCGAGGTTTTTATGTAACACGCGTCAGGGGACATGCGCATCGAAGGGCGGTAGATATTGCGTTGGCAAATCGAACTGCACCGATAGTTACCGAATATGAATATAACGAAGTTTATCCGGTAAATATGCAATTGCAAGTGAAACAGTTTCCCGATGTTTCGGAAGAATGGGTTCGCTTTGTGATAATGAATCGTGATATGCGCATTGCCCAACCTGCTCATTCGTACGATATAGTAGAAGGTCCCATTGCCAACGATTGGGTTACATATCAAATCAGACGTTATCAGAAAGGTAAAATTACTTTAGAGCAGCTTATCAAAGCGCTACAGTACAGGGAGACAACACATCAGATTTGTTTTTGTACGCCCGAATCACTTTGGGCGCTTGACGTGGTGGAAGACGATACTCGCTTCGATCAAGAGGATATGCACAGTTTGATAATAGAAATGCTGATGAATGAATTTAACATTACAGAAATGGAAGCGACACGCCGATTTTATCGCTCTACCGTTTTTGCCAATCTTTCCGATACCGAAACAGACCTTTACAAACAACCATGGCAACAAATTTACGAAATACTGAAAAAAGAGTTACAAAAATGAGAACTGTTTTAAAATATATCTATAATATTATAATATGGATTGTATTCATCATCGACGCTGTGATTTTGATGATTATCAATCTGATTGTTTTTGCAATCACCTATCCATTCGACACAAGGCGGAAAGTCATTCATGCGTTTTCGTACTATTGGGGGCTTCATTATCTGTGGTTTAATCCTTTTTGGAAAACAGAATATGTATGTCAGGCAAATATCGACCCGAAAAAATCTTATGTGATAGTCAGCAACCATCAGTCGATGTTTGATATCTGTCTTATGTACAAGATTCCGCTGGTATTCAAGTGGGTGTCGAAGAAAGAAGTCTTCCGGCTTCCGTTTGTCGGCTGGCTGCTGAAACTTCACGGCGACATACTGATCAACCGCGGAACGACACAAAGCACTAAGGAAATGCTGAAAAAAGCCGAAGCATGGATAAATAAACGATGCAGCATTTCGATTTTCCCGGAAGGGACGCGCTCTGTCGATGGTCGCATCCACAGATTCAAGGAAGGCGCTTTTATGATTGCGAAACTCAACAAACTTCCTGTTTTGCCGGTGGTTATCGAAGGGACGCGAAGGGTTTTGCCTACGGGAGGCGGATTTCTTCTGGGAGGATGCGCCACAGTACGGATACATGTCTTACCCGAAATAAGCGCTGAAACAGTCGTTTCGCTCAAAACGCGCGATCTCTCCGACCTGCTGAACAGGATTATGCTCGAAGAACACAAACGCATGGTTCCCGAAAGATATGCCGGAAATAATGAAAATAACGAACACGAATAATTCTCAATACCATGAATAAACCGGTTCAATTAGATTTGTTTAGCAATTTTTCGGCGCCCAACGAACTGACGGTATATGGCGCTTCGGCAGGTTCGGGAAAAACATACACCCTGACCATGGAATATCTGAAACAGGCGCTTTCCGACGGATATAACGCAAACAAATTCAGGACTGTTCTGGCGGTAACGTTCACCAACAAAGCTACCGACGAAATGAAATCCAGAATCATAACCACGCTGAACAACATCGTCAACGACCGCGACAGCACAGTCAGCGATTCGATATGCAGGGAACTGAACATCAACAAACGTACATTAAAAGACAGAGCGACAAGTGTTCAGCAGGCAATTTTGCACAATTATTCGAATTTTTCTATATCTACTATCGACAAGTTTTTTCAGCGAGTAGTCCATGCTTTCGTGCGGGAGGCGGGTTTACGTCCGGGATTCAGGCTCGAACTTGATTATGAGCGTTTGATGGACGAAGCCATCGACAGGATGATGATGAATCTCCACAAAAAAGATTATTTGTACAGTCGAATCTCGAATATCATCGACGAACAGATGGAAAAAGGACGCAGTTGGGATATCCGGAAATCTCTTAAAAACAAGGGTAAGATGGTTTTGGAAGAACAGTTTCGCACATTTGGCGAGCGGTTCCATTCAAAAATCAAAGATACGGCGTTCATTGACGGTTTTATGAAAGAAATGAACGAAATAATCAACGCTTTCGAAAAGAGTCTCACCGAAATCGCCAATATGGCTATTTCCTTAATCGCCGGATACGAAATATCCGATTTTAATTATGGTAAAAGCGGTCCGATAAATTATTTCTACAAACTGAAAAACAAGCAATACGAAGAGCCGGGAAAACGAGTTGAAAATTTGTTGGCAGACGGTAATGATGAAGCATGGTGCAGCAGTGAGGTTAGAAACAATATTGAAAGAAACGGAACAAAAAACGAGATACTGCAAATTGCCGGTCAGTTGACATCTTTATTAACCAAAGCTGTAACGTTTTACGAACAAAATCATCATCAGTATTTCACAGCGAAATGCGTAAAACAGGCTATGGACAGTTTAATCTTTTTCAACGAGATAGAAACAAATATACGCGAAATCGCAAATGACGAAAACCTTTTGCCAATCAGCGAAACCACTCATCTGTTGAAGAAACTGATCAACGAAAGCGATACCCCGTTCATCTACGAAATGACAGGCTCACGATACAATACTTTCATGATCGACGAATTTCAGGACACTTCGGAGGCGCAATGGCAAAATTTCAAGCCTTTGTTGAAAAACAGTTTGTCCGAAGGAAAAAGTTCGCTTGTGGTCGGCGACGTGAAACAGTCGATATACCGTTGGCGAAACGGCGATTGGAGCATCCTGGCGAACAGGATATTTGAGGAATTTAGCAATTTCAACGTCAATGAGAAGAATCTGGATACCAACTGGCGGAGTTTTCCCAATGTGATTGAGTTCAACAACGCCCTGTTTTCCGCTTTGCCGGCTTATATCGAACGGGAATTTTCCGCTTATATCAAACAGGAATTTCCCGCTTCTGGCGACGACGAAATCAATATCCTGAGTTCCGCCTACAAAAACGTCCGGCAGAAAATCTCCCCGGCCAACAGCAACAAAAGCGGTTACGTCGCCATTTCGCAGATAAGGGACGAAAAAGATGAAAACGGAGTAAAAATAAAAGCCCGGTCAAAGATATTAGAGCAGTTACCCACGCTTATC
Organism: Prevotellaceae bacterium; assembly: GCA_031270335.1. Classification (GTDB taxonomy): domain Bacteria; phylum Bacteroidota; class Bacteroidia; order Bacteroidales; family UBA932; genus JAIRLF01. Next base: position 13,475 of record JAISXV010000077.1, read on the forward strand.
ACCGACATGCAAGACCGTGGCTATCGGGCAAGCGACATCGCAATACTTGTGCGAAAAGCCGGTGAAGGACAGGAAATAAGCGACTGTTTACTGAATTACAAAAAAACGTCGGGCGATACAAAACACTGTTTCGACATAATGTCGAAAGACGCTCTGATTCTGAAGAAATCGGCTACCGTACAGTTTATTATCGCGCTCATGAGAGCGATAATTAATCCTGATGACAAGATAAATAACGCTGCGATAAACTATTTTCAGTCTCAATCTCAGCATCAGTCGATTTCGGTTGACAGGAGTCGACGCCGGTTGACCGGAATTGATTTTGCAGACACCCTGAACGACGATATTAAGAAAAAACTTTTGGGTTTGACTTCCCTGTCGTTGCCCGAGATATTCGAGCGTCTGATCAAAGTGTTTGATTTGGGTAACAATCCTGTCGAAATACCTTATATTCAGGAATTGCACGACATGTTGATTTCGTTTGCGAATAACGAAATATCCGATATTTCGTCGTTTGTAGAATATTGGGACGACAAAAGCGACGAGATGAAACTCTCGGAAGGACAAACTCCCGACGCAATAAACATCCTCACGGTACACAAGGCAAAAGGTCTTGAATTTCCTGTAGTTATCATTCCTTTCTGCGATTGGAAGATGAAGCCGGATGTTCGTACCACAATCTGGGTCAGTCCGTCGGAAGAGCCGTTCAATCAACTGCCGCACGTTCTTGTCAACTACGGAAAAGAAATGAAAAACAGTTATTTTGCAACCGAATATACCGACGAAACGAAACAGTCGCTGGTTGATAACCTCAATCTTCTGTACGTCGCGTTCACGAGGGCGAAGGAAGAATTGCACGTTATGCTGCCTTTGCCCGCGCTGTCGAAAAATAATGACAGCAAAGCAGATATTATCGGTTCCGCATCATCGACTGTATCAACTTTTATGAGAGAAAAACCTGATTTTATGAGCGGTAAACTGAAATGTATCCGGACAGGCCGCGAAGATTTTTGTTATTCTTCAGGCGAAAAACAATGTCGTCAAAACAGTATTGTCAGCGAAAAACGTCAGGAAATATTGATAGAAAACTACAATTCGTCATCTTTCGACAAGAAACTGAGACTGAAATACGAATCGGAAAATTATTTCCCCGAACAGGACAGTCCCTTGCAATTGCGAAACTACGGAATCCTGATGCACAGGGTGTTTTCGCTTGTCCGTTCGATGAAAGACGTCCCCGCAGCTATCGCCAGCGTCGAAAAAGACGGATTAATCGGGAAAGAAGAGCTCGCCGAACTCAAACGTCGTGTCGAAAAAGCCTTGCGCTTTGCCGGACAATGGTTTGCCGACGACAGTGATTACGAAGTTATCAACGAAAAAGTCCTGTTACTGCCGTCGTCGATGAACAGGGGATTGAGCCGTCGTCCGGACAGGATAATGTCATCGGCAAACGAAACTGTACTTGTCGATTACAAGTTTGGCGCCCTGAAAAAAGATTCACACAAAACGCAGGTGAAAAACTATATGCAACTGCTCGAAATGATGAAATATCCCAATATAAAAGGATATGTGTGGTACGTGGATATGGACACGATTGAGGAAGTTAAGAGTTAAGAACTAAGAGTTAAGAGTTATTGGACGAGGACTAAGTCCCGCAGACAATCACATCGTCGTCCAATAACTCTTAGTTCTTAACTCTTAGTTCTTAACTCCCTCAAGCTTACGGACACGGTCAATCACATCGTCGTCCAATAACTCTTAGTTCTTAACTCTTAGTTCTTAACTCCCTCAAGCTTACGGACATGGTCAATCACATCGTCGTCCAATAACTCTTAGTTCTTAACTCTCTGTTCTTAACTCCCTCAAGCTTACGGACACGGTCAATCACATCGTCGTCCAGTTACTCTTAGTTCTTAACTCTTAGTTCTTAACTCCCTCGTATGCTTCAGCTTACGGATGGGATGACATGTCGGTAGCAGGCTTCGGGTTAAATTCTTGCATCCGAAGGCAATCCTATTAATCCTATAATCCTGTAAATCTTAATAGGATTTCCTTCGGACGACACAACAGCATTCCGTTAGGAATGCATCGCTCGGTAGAAAACGATTCTCCGCTCAATCCTGCATTCCGTCAGGAATGCATCCTGTAAAGATTATTAACAAGTGCGACAATCCCGATATAATATCTTTGCGATACCCCTTGCGTTCTTTGCGTTTAAAAAATACGCAACACCCGCGTAGCATGCGACGTGACACTCGCGTAGCATGCGACGCGACACTCGCGTAGCATGCGACGTGACATTCGCGTAGTATGCGACGCGACATCCGAGTAGCATGCGACGCGACACACGAGTAGCATGCGACAATAAGGTAGAGACGCCCAATTTGGGCGTCTCTACATAATCCACGTAATCTACGTGTAAAAATCTTATTTATTCGTAAACAGAATTTCAGTCAGTTCCGAGACTTTGTCAACGTATTGGATATTGATTTTAAATTTGCTGAGTTCCGGAGTTTTGCGGTTATATCTGGATACAAAGATTTTCTTGAATCCCAATTTTTCTGCTTCCGAAATCCTTGTCACTATTCTGTTTACGGGACGAATTTCGCCGGACAATCCTATTTCTCCCGAAAAACACCAGTCCTGCGGAATCGGGATATCGGCGGTGGACGAAAGTATCGACGACACAACGGCGAGGTCGATTGCCGGGTCAATCACTTTTATTCCTCCGGCGATGTTAAGAAACACGTCCTTAACCGCTAACCGGAAACCGGCACGTTTCTCAAGAACGGCAAGCAGCATGTTCAGGCGTCGCACGTCGAATCCGGTAGTCGAACGTTGCGGAGTTCCATAAGCAGCGGTGCTTACCAATGCCTGCGTCTCAATAAGAAACGAGCGCGCTCCGTCGATCATTGCGGCTACCGAGCTGCCGCTCAACGACTCGTCGTGACGCGTAATAAGCACTTCCGACGGATTGGATACTTCCCGTAAACCGCTGCCTGTCATTTCGAAAATACCTATTTCGTCGGTCGAGCCGAAACGGTTTTTCATCGACCTCAAAAGCCGGTAAATATAATTGTTGTCGCCTTCGAACTGTAACACAACGTCAACAATGTGTTCCAGTATTTTAGGACCTGCGATAGAGCCGTCTTTAGTTATATGTCCGATGATAAACACCGGCGTATTGCTTTCTTTTGCATAACGCATAAGCAATGCGGCACATTCACGTATCTGCGAGACACTTCCGGGCGAGGAATCCAGTCTTTCGGTGTAGATTGTCTGTATCGAATCAATCACAACGAAGTCGGGATTTGTCTCTTTTGCCTGTAACAGAATGTTTTCCAACAATGTTTCGGGGAGGATATAGCAATTGCTGTTGTTTCCTCCGCCAAGTCGTTCGGCACGGAGTTTAATCTGGCTGGCGCTTTCTTCGCCGGAGACATACAGCGTTTTCAGATTCGCCTGTTTCAGCGCTATTTGCAGGCTTAATGTTGATTTTCCGATACCGGGTTCGCCGCCAATGAGCGCAATCGAACCGGCAACAAGACCGCCGCCAAGCAGTCTGTTCATTTCGTTGTTCGACAATAATATGCGGTTATGTTCCTCGATACTGATATCGTCTATTCTGACGGGTTTCGACAAAGATTTGCCGTCGATAACATTACCCGAAGACGATGGTTTTGAGATGATTTCCTCGGCAAACGAGTTCCATTCGCCACACGAGGGACATTTACCCAGCCATTTCGCCGATTCGTAGCCGCACTGCTGACAAAAATATGCTTTCTTTGTTTTTGACATTTACGATTCCTGTTCGTAGAAAATTTTGTAATATTTTTTTCCGCCGTTATCTTCGCCCCGTTCAATCATTGAGCGGTCGCCGTGGATATATATGTGGAAATTTTTATCGAGTTTAAGGACGCTTTTGAAGATTTTCGACTGTTTTTTGACAGCGTCGGGAGCAATTTCGAACGACATATCCATTGGGATATCGCCGCTGTCGAAGTCACGAAACGATTCGATGACTTCGGGTTGACGAAACACCTCCTGTTCGAACTCCGGTTTGTCGAAAACCTCGTGCGATTTGAAATAGTTCATGCCTCTGTTCAAGATATCAATCTGGTCGGCTTTACTGAGTTCAAATTCTTCCGGCAGCCTCTCCGACACAAAATCCTTACACACTTTCATCGCCGCCTGAGTTTTGGAGTAATTATTGTCAAAACTTTTGATTTGAAGAAAATCGTCGCACCAGTATTTTTCGTCTCCGCTACGGATACCGTCGGCAACCGCCGCCAGAAATCCCCTGTCACGATCTACATTAAATATCATGCAACCCTTGTCGATTTTCCGCAAACTTATTCCCTCCTCCTTTTCGAGAATGAAATTTCCGGAAGTGGGATAGATTTTCAGAAACGTCTCCCTGCTTTCCGACTTGAACAGTCCAACAGCTTCCGTTTCTTCGCCATCTACAGTACATTCGCTGAAATATGCTACATAAAATTCGCCGCCTCTAATCTTTACGCTGTCTGTCACGTCGAAAAGCCGTTCGGCGAGTTTCACCGACGATTCGTAGAGGTTCTCCGGATTGTCGAATATCGCAGCTACAGCCTTGAATACTTCGTTATTTTCAAACCCGTCCTGATGGTCGAAATTGAAATATCTGTCCGTCTTGAACGGGATTATAAAAAATGACGAAAGTACTGTTACGATTTCGTCGTCTATGTTTACCGGCGCTTTCGCGAGGGTCAGGGGTTCATCGTTCATCCTGTTACCGACTGCATGCAGCGCTAATGATTCTACCAAAGCTTCGTTTATCATTATCTTAATTTTACATTTTTATTAATACAAAACCGGCACAAAATTACTAAAAAACATCAAACTTCTATTTTTTTGTATTGAAATGATTGTCGATATTGTCGCTGCATACTATCGACAGAATTGCAATCACGCCCATTCCGAACGGATAATAAAGGTATGGAACGATTTCCATTGGATTGACGCCTGCCAAACCCGACGCTATGAGAAGTTGCGCTCCATACGGCAACAAAGCCTGTACGAAACACGAAAACGTATCTAAAATACTTGCTGCCCTGGGTTTGTTCAATTCTGTTCTGTTGCCGATTTGTCGGGCTATGGGTCCCGTGATGATGATAGCAATAGTATTGTTTGCCGTGCAAAGATTGGTGAACGACACTAATCCGGCGATTGCGGCTTCAGCTTTCCGTTTCGAGCGGATATTGTTAGTCAATTTGTTTATCAACCAGTCGATTCCTCCGTTATAGCGAATCATTTCGAACATTCCTCCCGCCATCAGCGACACGATAATCAGTTCACCCATATCGTTCACAATACCGGAACTCAATGCGTTTGCCCAACCCCAGACGTCGAATCCTCCGCTGAAAATCCCTATTATGCCCGACAGTATTATTCCGACAGACAAGACCGTTATCACATTCACTCCTGCCAAAGCCGTCAGCAGAACAACGGCATACGGAATGACTTTTATCCATTCGACGTCGTACGAACGAGTTCCGGCTTCGCCGGCGGTGTTCAGTCCCTGAAAGATATAAATCCCCAGAACAATAAGTGCAACAGGCAAAACTAAACGGAAGTTAGCTCTGAATTTATCCTTCATCCGGCATCCTTGAGTGCGTGTAGCGGCAATAGTCGTGTCCGAGATAAACGACAGGTTATCGCCAAACATTGCTCCGCCGACAACTACTCCTAGCATCGCCGGAATCGCGATCCCCGTTTGCGACGATATCCCTGCCGCTATGGGCGCCAGCGCCGCAATAGTTCCGCAGGACGTGCCCATCGCCATTGAAATAAAACATGCTGCGATAAAGATACTTGCCATGATAACTGTTTCGGGCAGCAAATGCAGCGTCATATTGACTGTGGCATCGACGGCTCCCATCGCCTTGGCTGTCCCGGCAAACGCTCCTGCCAGAATAAAAATCACAATCATCAAAAGAATAGTATCGTTAGCGCATCCACGACAAAATATTTCGATATGTTCGCTCACCTTTCCTTTTTTGGAAAACAGGATTGCCGCCGCCGACGCTGCAAGAAAAGCCACAGATATCGGCATTTTCCGTAAATCGCCCGTAAAAATAAAAGTCAATATATATAACAGGAAAAAAACGCCAAGCGGCATTAAAGCTTTCCAGTCAGGCGAATGTGTTTCTCTTTCAGTATTATTCATCATTCATTATTAATTGTTAATTATTAATTATTAATTATTAATTATTAATTGTTAATTGTTCCATGTATTCCTTATATCTTTTAAACGCTTTGAAGATACATTCAGCCATTTTTTGCTGATTATCTTCGTTTATCA
>JAISXV010000083.1 GCA_031270335.1 Prevotellaceae bacterium
TCGATATATCTGTCATCCATGAAGTCAAAGATCGTTTGTCCAACGTTCAGCCGGACAGTGTGATAATAAAAGGAATCGAACCTTATGCAATCAAAATCCGATTGCCTGTCCATCTATTATCGTCGATAAGTCTTTCGTCGCTTATCATCTCTTTTCAAAGAACTGCTTTTTTTCAAAAGCGGGTGCAAAGGTAAACAGGTTTTTTGAATTAGCAAGTTTTTTTTGAAAGTTTTTTTTAAGATGCTGTATATCAATGATGATTTTTTTTTGTTCGCCCCGATTTTTGACACTCAGACAATACCAATTTTATAGATTGACGCAGTTTTTTTTCACAATGTGGACGTCTTTGGCTGCAACGAAGAATGGATGATGGTTTTCGACCGGCGTTCAACCGTCAAGTGGGAAGATAAAAATCTATCTGAAAAAGGAAAACGTGGACGGTAAAACAGTTACGACAGTGGGAGTGTAAAAAAAGCCCTGTTAATTTATTTATGGGAAACAATTGAGTATTATGCTGATGTGCAAATGATGGACAAAACAGTAAGCGACCCGGGATACGCAATGTAATCCGGGTTGCTTTTTTGTCCGCGAAATTTGGTCCGCGAATTACGCGAATTAACGCAAATTTTATGGACAAAAAGAAAAAAGTAATATGGGAAACAATTCAGTATTTCGGTAACAGAGCCGAGGCTTGTGTCGCCCTGTAAAGCCCACAGGGACAACACTTTGTTGACGATGAAAAGAAGTGTTGTCCCTGCGGGCCCTGCGGGACTTAGGCGTCGCCCAGCAACTCTTAACTCTTAGTTCTTAACTCTTAACTCTCTCAGCAAGGGACGACACTTTATCCTTTTATTGCTCATTATCCAAAAAAACATTTAACTTTGCACTCTTAAATACAATAAAATTTTTTAACATGAAACACAAATTTCAAACAACATCCTTTCTTACAGTCGCCGCCATATTGTTGATTATGGGATGTAAAGACAAACTGGCGGACAATTTTGTTTCTCCTCCCAAAAGTATGACCACAGGCGTATATTGGTACTGGATTAACGACAATATTTCGAAAGAAGGCGTCATCGAGGATTTGCGGGCGATGAAAAAAGCCGGTATCAATTCCGTATTTATCGGACATATCGGCGACCAGCCCGCGCAGCATGGCAAAGTGAAACTGTTTACCGACGAATGGTGGGAGATTGTACACGCCGCCATGAAGACCGCCGGCGAACTGGATATCGAAGTCGGCATATTCAACTGTCCCGGATGGAGTCAGTCGGGCGGACCATGGATTACTGCCGAACAAACTATGCGACATCTTGTTGCTTCGGAAACGCCGGTAACAGGTGGCGGAAAGGTGAACGTCAAATTACTTGTTCCCCAGCAGCCCACGATATATAGTGGGTGGGCAAGTTACCCTGTCAACAACGAAGGCAAGCCGTCGCCGTATTTTCAGGACGTGAAGACGCTGGCAATCCCTGTGCCGAAAGATTATCAATTTAATCTGTTCGACGTCCCTGGCGCGAAAACGACAGCATCAAACATGCGTAAACTCGATGAGGTCAAACTCGTTTATCCTCTGCCTGATATTCCTGCGTCGTCGCCGCTGTCGATAACGCATATCGTCCCTAAAGGAGAAGAATCGTCCGTGACGCTCCGGCTTCCGAAACCGTGCGATGCACGTTCGCTCTGCATCTATCCGGCAAGTCGCTGTCAGGGCGAAGGCGAGTTGCAGGCAAAGGTCAACGGCGAGTTTGTTACTGTAGCAACATATCCGATTTACCGCGTATTTCCCTCCCCTATCGTGGGATATACTCCGTATGCGCCGACCGTGGCGTCATTCGACAAGGTGACGTCCGACGAATACCGTATCATCTTCCGTAATCATGACGGCGACGCCGCTATCGGCAAAATATCCCTCTCGCCAACTGCCATGCTCGACAAATATCCCGATAAGACGCTTGCCCGTATGCGTCAGGACGGCGACGTGGCATGGTCGAGATACAAATGGACGAATGTTCTCGACGTTCCCGCCGGCAATAACGCCGAAACGGCAATCAATCCTTCGTCCGTTATCGACCTCACAGACAAAATGCAGCCCGACGGAACGCTCGTATGGGACGCTCCCGCGGGCGAATGGCTTGTGATGCGTATCGGAATGGTTCCAAACGAGACATTTATCCTGCCCGTTTCGCTCGAAGGCAAGGGTTGGGAAATGGATAAACTTAATCCCGCTTTTCTGCAGCATCATTTCGATAACTTTATCGGCGAGATATTGCGGCGTATTCCCGCCGAAGACCGCCGGACGTTCCGGAAAATCACCTTGGACAGTTGGGAAAGCGGTCCCGAAATGTTTACCGACAATTTCATCGACAGTCTGAAAGCTCGGTACGGTTACGACCCGACGCCTTTTTTGCCTGTGTTTACGGGACATCTTATCGGCTCGCCCGAGCAGTCCGACCGTTTTCTCTGGGACGTGCGACGATTAGCCGCCGACATGATCAGCGACCAGATAATACATTTCAACACAATATTACACAAACACGGACTTGGTACCTGGCTCGAACATTATGGCGGATGGGGATTTCCTGCCGAGTTCCTGACCTACGGAAAACATGCCGACAATATCGCCGGCGAGTTCTGGCCCGGCGGTAAGGACATGCGCAATATTGAACTCGCCGCTTCGTGCGCGCATATCTACAACAAACCCAAACTGTACGCCGAAGCGTTTACGAGCGGAGCGGGTTATCTACATCATCCCTTCACGCTCAAGCAGGAAGGCGACGCCGCCATTGCCGGCGGAATGTCGAACGCTATGCTGCACGTGTATATCGAACAGGCTTACGAAGATTCGTATCCGGGCGTGGAATCGTGGTTTGGAGTGGAGTTTAACCGTAAAAATACCTGGTTTCCGCATATCGACCTGTTTACGACTTATCTGAAACGTTGCGGTTACATGATGGAGCAGGGATTGCCTGCGTCCGACGTGGCGTACTTCATCGGCGAAGACGCTCCGGCAAATATCGGTCCGTTCGGCACAAATCCGGCTTCCGCCGAAAACGGCGTGACGATTCCCGTATTCCCGAAAGGTTACAGATTCGATTATGTCAATGCCGACGTTATCATCAATGCGATGTCGGTGAAGGACGGACGGATCGTGTTGCCGCACGGCGTGTCGTACCGGATTCTTGTGTTGCCGCCGTTCAAGACCATGCGTCCGGAGGTGTTGAAGGGTATCGAACGATTGGTTGCCGAAGGGGCGACAGTGTTGGGCGAGGCGCCGGAACGTTCGCCGAGTTATCAGAATTATCCCGACGCCGACAAAGAATTGACTGATCTTGCAGCCAAAATATGGGGTGTCCCCAATGTTTCCCGCTCTTATGGAGAGAGGTCTTATGGCAAAGGCAAAATCCTTTCGGGAATGACTATTGAGGAAGCGCTCAAGACGCTGAACATCATTCCCGACGTGAAAACGGACGACAGTCTGGTGTACGGACATCGCACACTTGACGACCGGGAAATCTATTTTATCGCAAACCAAAGCGACAAAACGATACTGACGTCGCCGGAATTTCGCGTCGCCGGCAAACAACCCGAACTGTGGAACACGATTACGGGAAAAAAACGTATCCTGCCAGCGTTCAAACAGACAGAGTCTTCGACGATTGTTCCGTTACAGCTGGAACCTCGTGAAAGCGTTTTCATCGTTTTCTCCGGCAAGGGAACTCCGAAATCGTCAGACGTAAAGGACAATTTCCCCGCTCCGAAAACTCTTGTCGAGATAACTGCGCCATGGACAGTGAAGTTTGAATCCGGTAAAGTCAGGCGCGGACCGTCCGAACCTGTGATTTTCGACAAACTGCAATCATGGTCGCTGAATGAGGACGCAGGTATCCGCTATTATTCGGGAACAGCTGTTTACAACAACACTTTCAAGCTCGATACCAAACCGTCCGGCGATATCAGTATCGACCTCGGCAAAGTGGGCGTGATGGCGAAGGTGAAAATCAACGGCAAATACGCCGGCGGAGCTTGGACGTATCCTTATCGCGTGGATATCACCGACGCTGTGAAACAGGGCGAAAATACTGTCGAAATCGAAGTGGTAAACACTTGGGTAAATCGCTTTATCGGCGAATCGTTGTTGCCCAAACAGGAACGCATCGTGAAACCATTGTATAATAACTGGAACGCATCGTCGCCATTGCAGGAAGCAGGATTGCTGGAGACGGTGAAAATTTGTTACTAAAGGTTTTAACCACAAAGAACACAAGGTTTTTACACAAAGGTCACAAAGTAGTTGTACTTCTATATATATATAACTTAGACAGTACATGTCAGTTCTGCTCTCGATGACTGGTTTTTCTGTGTCACCGATTTGGGTGACGCATTGTCGAAGTCAGGAAAGAGATTGCGGGTCAAGCCCGCAATGACGGGGTCAAGAACGCCGAGGCGTTCAAATTGAATAACCTCGAACAAGCGTAGCGCAGTTCGGGGTAACGCGACCACAAACATCAACTCTGTAAGAGTTGAACTGCTACGCAGTTCTAAAGAGTTGACGACATATACCCCGAGCTGCGCCTTCGGCTTGCACGGGGTTATTCAAATTGAAGTCCTCCGGACTTATTTGTGTCGCTTCAAATACTGCCCATGTTCCATTTTACCGAAAAACGTATTGTGACCCTTGTGTAAAAACGTTGTGACCTTTGTGGTTAAAAAATATAGAAACAGGTTGTCCGAAAAAACGAACAACCTGCTCTAATAATTTTAGTTTAATTTAAAAAAAAAGACTCAATTTTAATTCACCGGAATATCTTTGTTCACGTTTTTGCTGCCAATCAGAGCGTAATACAACAAGTATGCCAGACCGGCTACAATTACCCAATAGCTTGTCTGATAGCCGATTCCGCCTGTCCAGTCCACGATGGCGTTTTGCAAGAGGGGCAGGATACCGCCACCGCAAACCAGCACCATAAAGATACCCGA
>JAISXV010000132.1 GCA_031270335.1 Prevotellaceae bacterium
AATTCAGATTTTCTTCCACCGTCAAATCCTGATACAGCGAAAACCGTCCGGGCATATATCCTATACGACAGCGAATTGCCCTGTAATCGGCAACCACGTCCAGACCGTCCACCGTAGCCGTGCCTTCGTCGGCAAGCAACAAGGTCGCAAGAATACGAAACAGACTTGTTTTCCCGGCGCCATCAGGTCCAATTAAACCGAACAACTCGCCCCGTTCAACCTCAAAACTGATATTTTTCAAGGCTTGAACATCCCCGTATTTCTTGTTTATATTTTCAACTGAAACCGCAACCATTGTTTTAATGCTCTTATTTATCATGTCATTCAGAACTTTACTTCTCCATACATGCCTTTTTTGATATATCCGTCGTTCCTAACCTCGATCTTGACGGCATACACCAGATTTGCGCGTTCCTCCCTTGTCTGTATGGTTTTGGGGGTAAATTCCGCTTTGTCGGATATCCATGTAATTATCCCGTCGTACTCTTTCCTGTCCGATTCGCCCAGGTCGGAATAAACTTTCACTCTCTGTCCGATTTTAATTGTCGTGAGTTGACCGGCAGTTATGTAAGCCCTGAGATACATTTTTTCAATGTCGGCTACTTTGAACAGCGCTTTCCCATCTGTGGCAAGTTCACCCTGTTCGGTGTATTTCGCCAACACCGTTCCTTTGATAGGACTGGTAATAATCGATTTTTCTATTTGGTCTTTCAGTTGTGCTATCTGTGCTTCTAAAGACAGACTTTCACCGCTCAGGCTGCTGTTGGTATTGTTTATTGTTTCGGAGAGGGCAGCCAACTGTCTTTCAAGTAATTTTATCTGTGCGTTAATGTCGTCGAGTTGTTTCTTGTTGGCGGCATTCATGGAAATAAGATTTTCATAACGGCTTCGTTCTGCTTTTTGCGTTTCTATTTCTTGCTGCAAGGCGGCAATTTGAGTAGAAGGAGTTGTTTTTTTACTTCTTACACTTTCTATATTCGCTTCAAGCTGTGTCTTTTTTAAGTAGAGTTGAATCGTGTCGATTAAGCCGACTTGCCGGTTGGCTTCCAGCACATCTCCCTCAGTGATTTGGAATTGCTTTATTTTGCCATAGCCCTGAGCCGACACGATTACTTCCGTTGCATCAAAAACACCCGAAGCATCATACTTCATTCCTTTGTTTGAGCAGGCATACGCGCCAACAACCAAAACGCCTGCAATTAGATATTTAAGCACTTTCATTTTTGTTATTTATTAATTATTTGTTATATATTTCAGATTATAAATGGCTTGCATCAACTCAATTTCATGCACTATCCTGTCCTGTATCGCTTGTTGCTCTGCGTTTACCTCTTTCATCAATTCCAAAACAGACAGGGTTCCGTTGGCTACTTTCGTTTCCGCAGAACGCTTTACAGAACTCCTAATCCGGATAATGTGATTGTCGGAATTTAATACTTCCCTGATTTTCTGAATTTCATTGCTGTTTTGAGTTATGTCCAACCGGCTGTTGAACAGGAATGTTTCCCGCTGGGATTCTATCATGCTCCTGTTTACTTCTATGTTGTTGAGTTTGTTTTTCCTCGTATAAAGACCTCCGAAATTCCAGATTAAAGAGATTCCTCCCATACAATAGGCGGAAAATTTATTTTCCAGCATATTTAATCCCGGTCTGCTGTATCCTCCCGTTACAAACAGATTAAATTGGGGTCTTAATCCTGCATAGACTTCTTGTTTCCGGGCGTCCAAGTCCCTGAATTGCGCTTCGTAGAGAGATAATTCCAGTCTTTGATTGTCCGGTGAACAGGGCTGATTGATATCGGGCTTTATCAACTGTGTGTTTTCATCTATCTTTTCAGCGATTAAAACAGCAAGCATTTCGATATAGGCTTTCCGGCTATAGCTTAGTTCGGTACGGCTCTGAATTGCCTTTATCTGCTCGACTTCAACCGCATCCAAATCAGCCTGGTTTGCTATGCCGTTTTGCATATACGCCGAGATTTGCGTAAAATTCCGCTTTAGTTCCTCCTGATATAGCGTGTTTTGGTTAAGCATTTCGTTGTGGAGCAATATACCAAAGTATAGCTGATTGACCCTTTCTCTTACAGCGTAAACAGTTACATTGAGGTTCATTCTGTTTACTTCAGTCTGCGTTCTGACATTTTTCTGCTGAGCTTTTCTGCTGCCTCCGTCCCAAATACTTTGATTTATCTCAAGCGTTGCACCGTATTGATCTTTGCTTAAACCTTCAAGTCCCGGCATCTGTATCGGGATTTTAGTAACTTCCGACTGGTATGTGGCTTTTGCAAAAAACTGAATTTGGGGCAAATAGCCCTTCCCGATATTGGATAAATTATAATATCCGGACTTCTCAATCAAACCATGTTGTTTGATGAGGGGATAGTTTGATTCTGCTTTTTCGTAACACGCTTCAATGCTCAACTGTGCGAATGTCGAAGAACACACGCAAAGTGCAATGATTAAAACGATTACTTTTCTTTTCATTTTCTTCATATTTCTATTCTTTTTATTTACGGTTTCAATGCATTCAAAATGAATTGAACATTACTTTCCCGACGTTCGTCGAGGATTTTGTTCATGATTTTGTCGTTTTCTACCGGAAATATTTCCTGTAGAATGGGCAAGGCAATAAAGGTGGAAATATTGAGCGACAGCAGATTCATCATAAAATCTCTTATTGTAACGGGTCGGATAACGCCTTTTGCGATTTCGTCCGACAGGATTTTTTCGATTTTACCGAAAATACCCGAAAGTTTAGGATACAACACATCAATGACTAACGCCAAATTTTCTTTGTTAGACAGTACTTCGCTCAATATGAAATACGGTAGCCTCGGATTCTGTCTGGCAAAATCGAATTGCATTTCGACAATAAGCCGTACCGTTTCGGCAAAGGGCAAATTTT
>JAISXV010000156.1 GCA_031270335.1 Prevotellaceae bacterium
AAGAGTTATGTTAAAAGAACCTTAATTTGAGTGGAGAAAATGTGGGGCGAGGGATTGGAGTAAAATTTGAGCGGAGAAAGAGCGAAGGGAGAGTGGAGAAAGAGCGGAGAAAGAAAAAATTTTTCTACCAACATTCCGTCCCTCTCCTTTGTGCGATATAATAGCGCCTCAAAAAAGATTTACCGAAAAAATCAAAATATTTTGATTTTTTCGGTAAGTTTAGTATTTTTGCGGAAAAATTTTATCGCAATGAAACGGAAAATTGATCAGAAGTTAATGGACTGGAAAAACCGTCAAAACCGTATGCCGCTTATTGTAAATGGAGCGAGGCAAATCGGGAAAACATACAGTATTCTGGAATTTGGAATTAAAAACTATCAAAACGTTGTGCATATCAATCTGGAAAAAAACAGATTAGCGGCAGCCGAATTTGAAGGCGATCTTTCGCCTGCCGTTATTGTTATGAAGTTGGAATCATTGACCAACGAAAGAATTTTGCCCGGAAAAACATTGCTTTTTTTCGATGAAATTCAGGCAAGCGAGCGGGCATTAACTTCGTTGAAGTATTTTTGCGAAGATGCACCCGAATACCATGTCGTAGCGGCAGGGAGTTTGCTCGGTGTAGCAGTGAATCGCGAAAAATATTCGTTTCCTGTCGGCAAAGTGGATGAACTTTATATGTATCCATTCGATTTTGAGGAATTTCTCTGGGCGATGGGAAGAGAAATTTTTGTCGAAGAAATAAAAAATTGTTTTTACGGAAACAAAGCAATGTCAGAGCCATTGCATAAGTTGGGACTTGATTTGTTTTATCAATACTGTATCGTCGGCGGTATGCCTGCCGTAATAGATAATTTTTTGAAATACAACAGTTTTCTGACTATTCAGGACGCACAGTCAAAAATTTTGAACGAATATATTGCCGACATGTCGAAATATGCAACGCCTGCAACTGCGGTAAAAATCCGGGCGTGCTACGATTCCATTCCAACACAGCTATCAAAAGAAAACCGCAAATTTCAGTACAAGCTGGCAATGAAAGGCGGTACGGCAAACATTTTCGGCGAATCAATCGACTGGCTTTTATCGGCAGGAATTGTGTTAAAATGCCACAAAATTGAACAGGGCGTAATGCCGTTGAAAGGACAGATTGATTTCAGCGATTTTAAGCTGTATATGAGCGATACAGGTATGCTCGCGATGCACGCCGCTTTCCCCTATCAAATGATATTGAACTCCATAGAAGTTGATAACGGTTTTCTGGGCGGCTTGGCAGAAAATTTTGTAGCGCAGGATTTCGCAACAAAACGAATACCGCTTTATTATTGGAAAAACGGCGACACAGCCGAAGTTGATTTTGTAGTTCAGGACGGCATTCATATTGTTCCGGTAGAAGTGAAAAAAGGAAAGCGAAACCGTGCAATTAGTTTGTCGAATTTTGTAAAAAGATATGATTGCCCTTATGCCATAAAAATTTCGCAAAAAAATTTCGGCTTTGAGAACAATATCAAATCAATCCCTTTTTATGCTCTTTTTTGTCTTGGATTTAACTAAACTTTTAGCCAGCCTTAGCCAGAGCCTTTGCCGAGCAGAGTTAAATTTTTTAAAAAACAATGGGTTAGGTTTTCTAACCCACGTTTATACGCGTAAAGTGGTGATGATTGGGCCGATACTGCCGGCCCATCATACAGTACTATTCAAGCAATTTGTCCCACTCACTTTTGGCGATCACGCGTCGGGTTAAAAGTATGTATCCAAACATGCCGCAAGCGGGGACGCTTGCTTTTAACATGACGAAGGCTGGAGCCTTCGCCGAGCGGAGGCTTCGCCGCTCTGAGGTGGCGACATATTCCATTTACCGGACGTTCCACGTCCGGCTACCAATATGTAATCCGTTCCGGATTATCGTGAATCGTTCATCGTTCAATGTTACGTTGTCCTGAAAGGACATTATTTTCATAACCGCAGGTCATCGACCTGCGGAGAGAGAATGGACGGCGTGACATTGACCGGTGCGTAACATGAGTGATTGAAATCGCTTTGTGTTTATACTTTGTGCGGTATAATAGCGCCTCAAAAAAGATTTAGCCGCAATTTGCGTAATTTGCATTCAAAAAATCCCCATCTCAAAAACAATATCGAAAGCGAATCTACGTTTATATTATATTCTTTTCCGAATATATGGGGGACGAATAAAACGCTTTTTACATTTGAAATAATAATTTAATATTATGTGAATATGATTCAAGAAATTCTATTTAAACACTTTTCTATCGAACAGCTGAGACAGTTTGCGAAAAAGTATCGAAAAGCAGGGATATTTTGTGTGAAAATAATTCCTTTTTACGGCAATCTCAATATCATTGCCAGAGTGTTCGGAACCGATAAGAACAGCGGACACAGTTACACTCAGCATTATATGCGCCATTTCAAAAAATTCCGTTTCAAAAAAATAAAACTTCTCGAAATCGGGGTAGGTGGTTACGACGACCCGCATAAAGGCGGCGAATCGCTCGGAATGTGGAAAAAATATTTTCCCTTCGGCAGGATATTTAGTTTGGATATCTACGACAAACAGGCGTTACAGGAAAGCAGGATAAAAATCTATCAGGGAAGCCAGGTCGATCCCGACGTCCTTTCGCGCATCACAGACGAAAACGGAACATTCGATTTAATCATCGACGACGGCAGTCATATAAACA
>JAISXV010000172.1 GCA_031270335.1 Prevotellaceae bacterium
GCTGTAAAGAAACCAATCAAGAAACTTCATTGCTTTGTTGCCCGGAAATTCTTTGGCAAGAGCAATTATTCCTTCTGAATCAAGGCAATCTGTTTCACGCTGTTTGCCGTCAGGGGCAAGCATTTTGAACCCCTTACAATTTGTAAGGACTTCACTTTTTGCCTTCTTCAATCGGTTTTTCAGCACATACCAATAGTTGCGGGCATCGGCGCTTTCGCTCAGGATAACCACAATATCAACAACATTAAACCACCACTTGTTGTTTTCGTCGTCCCACACGGCACGAACTTCTTTATCTTCAAAGAAACGGATTGATTTTTTATTCATATCTCTTTTAATTTTTAATTGTTATATAACTCTTCGAGCGTTTTCTTTATCCGCGTTTCCATTATTGCTATGCACTCCCTGTTTGCCGCCATCTCCGAGGTCGTCGTTTTCGCCGTGCGTGAATTTGTCCATTTCTTTGAGGAACAGCCGCAGGGTAATATTCAATGCTTTATCTCCTGCCTTGTGTTCGTCTGCAACTACTGCGGTTACTTGGTCGGCAAGCCAAAGAGCAGGCAATTCTTCGGGATCAGCTTGCAAAAGTTCGGCTATAATTGGAATTTGCTCTTTTTTTGCGCGGCGTTCTCCTTTCTCTATACGGCAATACATCGGTTTATCAATAGACAACGCATTGGCTAATTGCTTTTGATACAACTTTTTTTCCTTCTCGTAGTTGGCGAATCTTTTCTGAAAATAACATCGTCTTTGAACACATATCTATTATTTTTAATAATATTGGGGACTCCTAAAAACTATTTTGTCTATTTGATTTTTATAGGGAGCTGAAATCCCCGTTAAAACTCCGATTAAAAATCGTTGCAAAGATAATACAAAAAATAATACCATTGACATTTTTCAACATTTTTCGCTGAAAAACAAAATCCGTTTGAAAATAACGCCATACAATAACGACCTTAGACAGAGTATCAGCGCTAACGGGAAAAATGCAGGATTAAATTGTTGCGGGAAAAAATTCCATCCTATGATAAATAGTAACAACAATATTCCGTTTATCGTCATGTAGTATCCGGCGAACTTTTTCAGTGGTTTGACGAACAGCGCAACGGCAAGTATGATGTGTAACGGGTGCGCCCAAATCATTGAAAAATTGGGAAATACCGCCGGATGTATTGAGATGAAACTCAGAAAAAACAACAAACATCCAGTCAATCCGTAAACAAAAAACAAAAGAGCGTCGAACATCCGGAAATATCTTCGACTGCGCCATTCGACGAACGATATCAGCGCGACCAGCGCAAATGCCAGCCACAAAACCACTGCCGGATTCGAATCCAAAGGCTGTTCGACAAACGGATAACTTGGCGCAAGTTTTCGTGTTTCGCTCACTAAGTCTCTGACATTTCCGTCGGGTTGAATGATTTTCGCCTGTCCGAATACTTGCATCAGATATTCGGGGATAAACAGTTGAGGGTTTTGTCCGATACTGTCGTCGAGGGGAGCGCCCAAAGCTAAGTCGATGCCGAATGTAAGCCACCGGTGATTGATGTTACATCGATGAACGATGGTTCGGAAAGTCGTTGGCTGCAGGATTTCGGGATATTCGACAGTTCCGGATATTGTTTTTTCGAGCAGGATACGAGGTCTGGTCGAACAGTTGTCGAACAGGAAGTTGTAGAGATAAACTCTGTTTTCGGGCAAATAGTTTATCTGTAAAGCATCGATGGTTTTTTGTTTTTCCTCTTTTGTCAGATTGAGAATCTGCTCGGTTATTCCCGATTTTCGTTCGGAATATTCGTCGAAAAAATGGACGAAACGGCTAATTCCCAACTTGTAATTCAACTCTCCTTTCGCAAAGCGGTAGAGGAAATTCGGCGCCGTAAAATCGAATACTCCATAGTTGTAAACGACGTCGATTCTTTGTTCCGGGTCGTTGATTCTTAGCGCTGTGTGTCCATACAGAGTATAAGCCATGTCATCGAAAGGGTCGCATGTCAGCAGGCTGATATACGCCGAATCCGAAAGCCGCAACTGCGCTCCGGCAGCAAACGGAATCAGGCATATTAACAAAATCGGCAAATATTTTTTCATCATAATTATTCAAAAAAGCTACCTCTTTATTGTGTTAAGAGGTAGCTTGATATATAGAAATACATGTAACTAAATTATTTTACATATTCGGCGGCTGCAAGAAACTCGTAGCTCTTATATACGTCGGCGATGCTGTTGGTAAGGGCGGCAACGTCGAGTTTCAGTTTTCCTGCGATTTTCTTTGCCTCGTCTGCCGTCGGTGCGTCGTAACGTTCGACTTCAACATACCAGTCTTTGACACCATTTGCATAAGACTGATCGAAGATGGCTTTGAAATCCATTGTCTTGCTTGCTCCAATGGCTGTTTCGTCCTTAATGTGCAGTACCTGTATCCGTTTCGGATATTTTTTGAGGTATTTCACAGGGTCGTAACCACCTTTTTGCGTCCAGTACACATCGTTTTGGAACAGTACATGGTCGGCGCTTGTGTTTTCGACCAGCAGGTCGTACACCGGCACGTCGTCAATCTTGTTTTTAAACTCAAAATCATGATTATGATACCCGAATTTGATTCCTGCGGCAGCAGTAACCAACCCGATTTCGCTGAAATATTCGCCGTATCTCTTGACATTGTCCAAAGTAGCGCCTTCACCGCTCAGAGGCGACCACGGCATAATCATGTACTTCATTCCGGCAGCCCGGTGTGCGTTGACAGCATCGTTCCACCATGCCATGTCGGCGTCGTGGTTGTCGCTTATTCCTCGCGACAGATGGGCGCTGGTAACTTTCATTCCCAGATCGTCAACGATTTTCTTAAATTCGGCGGGGTCTAACCCGTAAATTTTTCCATCGCCATATCCGGCGGTTTCAAGATTAACATATCCTGTTTTGGCAACGATTTCAAGCACTTTGCGGATGCCGATATCGTTAATGTCATCGCGCAGCGAGTACAGTTGCAGCCCGATATGTTTTTTTACACTACTACTCCCTCCTCCACAGGACGACAACAGGTTAGGAAGCATAACTCCTCCCGCAACAGCAAGAGCGGCAGTTTTCAGAAATTCACGTCTATTTTTCATCGTTTTTTACTACATTTAAAGAGTTAATAAACTATTATATTTTTGCGCAAAGTTAGAACATTTTTGAATATCTTCGACAATTTTTACAGATTTTTTTTTCGATATTCGTTATTAAATTGTAATGCAATGAATAACAGTGTACTTATATTGGCATGATTTTCCGGTTGACTAAAGTATAATTTTGAAAAAATGAGGATGTCAAGATGATAATTGAACTTTTAAATGATAAATTCGTTATGGATTCGCAGTATCTGCGGCAGAATCGGAGTTTTATCGTCGTTAATTATGTTATAATCTGCCAGTTCGACTTTCTGTTTGTCGTTCCATTGGGCTGCAATACGTTGTTTGACGGCTTCGACGGTAGTATTTTCCCTTGCGAGGATACGTTCGATTCTGAGATTTTCAGGAGCATAAACGTTGATAATCACATCGAACATGTTTTCGATTTTGGCTTCGAAGATTATTGCGGCTTCGTGTATCACGTAAGGCGTTGATTCGGGCAGGAGCGAAACGTATTCGAGAAAATCTCTTTTGACCGCAGGGTGAACAAGTTCGTTTACTTTTTTCATACTTTCGCTGTCCGAAAAGATTATCTTTGCAAGTTTTCGCCGGTCGAGAGTTCCGGAAGCGTACAGATGTTCTCCGAAAAGCGATATCAGTCCGTTTCGCAGTTCGTCGTCGGCGTCGTAAAGATTCTTTGCTGCGATATCTGCCTGATAAACAGGGACGCCGAGTATCGAAAATATCTTGCCGACAATACTTTTTCCGCTGCCTATTCCTCCGGTAAGACCAACTTTAAGCATAATCATTTTTGTATAAGAAATTCAACAAAAGCAGGTTCGACTCTAATATCGAAAACCGGAGCCGGACGCCGCACAATTTTGACTTTGACATATCTGTTCAAAGATGTTTTCGTGTCGTTGAAATCCACTTCCACATGAAAATCGTTCGCCGACGCCGAATTGTAATCTTTCAACGGCACAAGGTATTTGATATCGACTTTGGCGGGTAAAAGCACTAACTTGTTGCCTCGAGGCACATTTATCGTCTTCACAGCGACGGACACCGTGCCTTCGGTACATCTTTCGACAGGAATTTTATAGCGTATTTTCGAAATATTCACATAAATATTCTGGTTGACAGCAATGTTTGATATGTCTTCTATCGTTTTATTGACATTTTCGTATTTCTTTGGCGATAAGGATACTGACTTCACTTTGGCGACATATTCACGTGAACCGCGGATTGTCACGCTGTCGGGAAAAAACTGTACCGGAGCATATTGCCGGAACTCATTTTTGAACGACAGGCTGAAATCGCCCGTAACCGGAACTTTCTTTGTAACATGTTCGGTGATATTGAAATAGATGGTGTCGGGTTCGATAGACAATATCGCGACGTCTTTGTCGAAGTCGTCACGGATTTTATCTTTCAGATTCACTGTTGCTATTCTCAATCCTGTCCTGTGTTTTCCTTCGGGCGAATCTTTGACGTCGATGATAACGTTGTCGGTTTCCGAAAATTTCTTACCCAGAATAAAGAAGCCCGAAGCCCGTACCTGAACATAAAGAGTATTGTCCGCAGCATCGGAATAGATGCCTGATAACGAACTTTTCAGTTTGGGCGAAATTTTCAATATTGCATCATAATCCTGTGCTAACTTACTCATTAACCAGAACATCATGGTCAATACCAGAAAAGAAAGGAACGCAAGATGCTTTCTGATATTATACTTTCGTACTGTAATCTTGCGTTCCTTCATGGAGATAGATTGTTTATTTTTGTTGTGGCAATTCGGTAGCGTCTTTAAAAACAAGGTCTTTCACAACCCGTATTTTAACATTGCTGTCTATCTCCACAAGAAAATATTCGTCTTTGACATCTACAATCGTTCCGAATATTCCGCCCTGTGTGATTATTTTATCTCCCTTTCCCAACAATTTCCTCATTTCGCGAAGCTGTTTCTGCTTCTTTTGTTGCGGTCGAATCATGAAAAAATACATCACAACAAACATGAGGATAATCACTATAAAAAACATTGGACTGCCGCCCTGTTGTTGCTGGGCAGTACCATCTAATAATAACATAAAACTTAACATCATAACACAAAAAAATGAATTAATATTGGCTGCAAAGATAATTCTTTTTTTTTATCCGCAGCATCAAAACCATTTGAAGCCCATAATTTCTTTTACGCCAGCCAAAGTTTTCGCCGCGCTTGCACGGGCTTTTTCTGCTCCGTATTTCACTGTTTCGCTCAAATATTGGTCGTTGTTCTTTATTTCCAGTATTCGTTCGCGTATTGGGAGCGTCACTTTGCAAATATCGTCGGCGAGCTGTTTTTTCATATCGCCGTAACGGATTTCGCCCGATTTGTATTTATCTCTGTAGAATTGAACGACTTCGCTGTCGGATACTATTTCGAGCATGGTGAAAAGATTCTGCACCGGTTCGGACATCGGAGCGTCTGCATCGACGGGACCGCTGTCGGTAACAGCGCGCATGACTTTCTTGCGGATTGTTTTTTCGTCATCGATCAGATAGACGCCGTTGCCTTCCGATTTTCCCATTTTTCCGGAGCCGTCAAGTCCGGGGACTTTAACGAGTTCCGTTCCGAAATTGTATGCCGACGGTTCGGGGAAAAATTCGACGTTATACATGTTGTTGAATCGGCGGGCAAATACTCGCGACATCTCCAGATGCTGTTCCTGATCTTTCCCGACAGGCACTTTATTCGCCTTGTGGATAAGTATATCCGTTGCCATCAACACCGGGTAGGTCAGCAATCCGGCATTGACGTTGTTGGGATGTTTACGCACTTTTTCCTTAAACGAAGACGTCCGTTCAAGCTCGCCGACGTACGACCACATGTTCATCAAGGTATATAGCTCCGAAACTTCCGGGACAGTGCTTTGAACAAATATAACCGATTTTTCGGGGTCAAGTCCCGCCGCAAGATATTCGGATAAAACCGTTTTTACGTTTTCGTGAAAATTTTCGGGATTGGGATGCGTCGTCAACGAATGCAGGTCGGCAATAAAAAAGAAGCAGTCGTTTTCGTCCTGCATCCTGATAAAGTTGCGCAAGGCTCCAAAATAGTTCCCGATATGCAAATTCCCGGTGGAACGAATCCCGCTTAATACAATCTCTTTCATCTGATATAATCTAAAAATAATATATTGTTTAATACAACTAATACACATAAATTCACGCTCTTATCATGTAAGAACCCAATTTTTATGCGTCGCAAATGTAATTAAAAAATCAGAATAACCGATTAGGATTCGCAGGATTTAAAGATTAACAGGATTTCTTTCGGGCGCAATAACCGATTTTGCGATTAAATAAAAAGCCTTATTTCCCTGAAAAAACACCTTCGTAGCCTGAATGATCCCCCCCTCAGCTCTGTACCTTATTTTACAGGTCGAAAATAAGGTTGAATGGGATGGTAATCGTAGGCTACTGGAAAGAGTTAAGAGTTAAGAACTAAGAGTTAAGAGTTGCTGAGCGACGCCTAAGTCCCGCAGGGTAGGTTGTGCAAACGTTATAAAATTTCTCTATCAAGCGACGAGTGTTTTTTTTCTTTTAACAGCAAGATTTTCAGTAAGATTATTAACTTTCCATGTCTCTAAATCCTTCATATAAACGTTTTCCAGAGTCTCTTTAAAATTAATATTCGACCGTTTTTTTTCTTTTCCCATTCGAGTTATTAGCGGCAATATCAGAACATATGGAGTTATCCCATCTAATCGATTTTTAGATCGTCTGAATTTATATGTTCCAAACAAAGATTCAATAATGTCACTTGAAGCATGCAAACAATCTTTATCATCTTTTACCTTGAGTTTTTCTTCTATCAAATACGTCTTTATATCATCTTTTACCTGCCGTACTAACTCATCATCCGTATTCATTTCCGAATCCAAAATTGATATGCATTTATCTATAGTTTTACAACTCAAGCCATTGTTTTTTATTGTTTTAAGTACTTTGTTGGCAGATTGGAAGTCTACAGAATATTTATCCGGCATGTTCGTTATCAGAAACTCCGCTGCTCGAAGTTTTAAACTGTCGGCAGGATTGTGACTGTAGCGTTTCAATACTTTTTCCAATTGACTGCGGTTGTCGCCTGCCTGTTGCAAGACTTCTTCAATCGCAGGAGAATAACGGTTGCGACCGCATCCGGTCACTAATAATGCTATTACTAAATATATTAATCTTTTTTTCATATTCCGTAAATCTAAAATAAGTATGAACGATGAAGTATGAAGTATGAATACTTTCGGGCGTAAGCAACAATCGTAAATCGTAAATCGTAAATCATAAATCTAAAATCGTAAATCTAAAATCTAAAATAATTTGTTGTCTTTATTTTCTGCGAGTTCAACAAGTTTTTCGACTGTAACAGGTAATCCTTTTTCTATATTTTTGCCGATAATTCTTGAGAATAAAAAAGTTAAAAAACCTGTCATAACTACTTTGTGTGTGATTTCAACAGCGTCTTCTGTTTCCTTCATTTTATGAATAAAATCCACTGTACACAATGGAGGAAAACTCCTGTTTGTAAATGACTTTAACGGTTCGGATTCAATCAAAACAAACTTTGTTTCCGGTCCTCCAACCGATTTCAAAACACCTTTGCTCCCTGTTCGAAATTCTCCAAAAAGTTCCGAACTTTCAACATCTTTATCCCATACTTTCCAGTTCGAAACATCTGTCCACAGTTTCCAGATTTGTTCTTTTGTCGCAATTGTTTTACGAGTTACTTCTATTGTCCACATACGTTCTAATTTTTTCGCAAAAGTAGTAAAAAATCAACAGCAAATCGGTAAAAAGTGCGACAAATTGTCGCATTTTTACGTCAGTAAAAGCTGTCAGATATGTAAAAACCTTGTTTTCCATATTTTAACCTTAGTAACCAACGAGTCCCCCCTACCCTATTTTAACCTTATTTCCTAATCTGTAAAAAAGGACAGTTTGTAAAAATACTGTCAAATCATTTCATTTTTTTGTAACAAATTAAAAATATATTGTAACTTTGCGCAAAATTTTGAATTGAATACAGATATGACAAGTTATCTTCAAAATAAGGCGAAAGATTTGGTTGCAGCGGCAAATTTGTTACACGCAAACAAATTGTATCCCGCTGTTGCTCATAGCGCTTATTACTGTTGTGTGCAACTGATGAAGCATATCTGGCTGTATTCTATGCGAAAAACAGAAAATGATTTAATGAATGAATTGAACCGGTATAATCAAATTATGAAATCAAGAGAATTTATAGTAAAAGAACTGGAAAATTTTATCAAGCAATTTCCACAAACGAGAGTTCGATATGAGCATGAAAAACTCACCAATGCTCATTTTGTCGAAGTCGTTCCATACGAAGTGTATAATTCGGATGAAAAGTTTTTTTTGTGGGAATATGAAACGTTGAGTAAATATTCGAAAATATATCCGGGAGAAGGACTTTGTTTTATCTCGGACGATGACGATTCGGTTGGTATCGAAAATGTTGAACTGACATTATACGGTGCAGAGTATGTTCGAAAACAGAAAAAGAAAAATAAAGAGCGTGTTGTCGAATTAATAAATGAATAAATATTGTAGTACATTATAAAAGAAAAACGTATGTAAATTACATGATATAAGACATATAGAATAGCATTAAGCTAATATCTTTTTTTCTGAAAAATTTGACGATTTTAAAAGTACTGAAAGATAAGTTTGATGTTCATGCATTAAGCGTGAACTTAATTTATTTGCAGTACATGGCTTCGTCAAATGCCTCAGAAAGCGGATATTTTAAGTATCACGCTTTTTTATTGTCTATTTTTGAAAGAGAATGAATATTAATTAAATACCATTTATAAAAGATGAAAAATACAGGAAAGTTTACAATAGTAAATAAACGCATTATTGTCAAAACAGGGATTATTCGCAGAAAAACACTTGATATAAGTCTGGGAAAAATTGAATCGGTCAGTATTGAACAATCCATTTGGGGACATAGCATTACATTTACCGGAACAAAAGACGTAAATCACAATAAATGAAATTATTCTTCTTCGTTGAGGCAATATCTTTTAATTATCGGATATGCGTCTTTTACGCCCATTTCGCCCGACTTGCTTATGTCGATACATCCTTTTTCGGTATCTCTCAAATAGATAGACACCAGACCGCGATTGAAATACGCTTCCGCAAAATACGGATACTTTTTAATCGCTTTTGTGTATGCTTCAATTGCTTCGGGCATTTTGTCCGACAAACACAGCAGATTGCCGCGATTGTAGTACAGATAAGCAAAATCGGGGTTCAACGATTCGATTTTATCCAAATCGTTGATAGCTTCGTTATAGTCGTAAACATGCCGGTTGATAGCGCTTTTCGAACTCACGACATTACCTTCGAGACTTAATTTCGGTATCGAATTTTCGATATTTGCAATATAGTTTATCATTTCACTTTGTACAACGCTCCTGTTCAGATAGTAAAAAATATTTGTCGGGTCGAGCGATATTGCTTTGACATAGTTACTTATGGCGCTCGAAAATTCCTGAACCTGAGCCTGCGACATTCCTCTGATAAAATAACCCAAAGCCTGTGCCTTATTGTCGGCATTTCGAATGAGAATTTCGGATATGGAATCCATTTTGTAGATAGCAGTATCGTATATTTCAATGCTTTGGTTCGATAAAGCCACATTTTGCAGATTCTCATTCTTCAAGAAGTTGTCTATCAGCGGGAAAAAATACTGTTTATCAAGAGCAAGCGTCGATTTCTGCGCTCCTTCGCTCAATTTGAACATGGGCTGGAGCATAGGTCCGATGTTTCTGCTTTCGAGCCGGTTGCTGAACGTTTTCTTCGTGAAATCGGCGTCTAAGGCGAGTAATTTGTTGAACGTCTTGCTTGTATCGGCAAAAATTGAGAACACGCTGTCGGAAGCGTCTTTACGGAACTGCGCTATTTTCTGTTGCGCAATATCATAATCTTTCCGTGCGCTTTCGTATTCGCCGATTTGATTTTTCACTATCGAGCGGTTCATGTATGCCGTCGCAAAATCGGGATACAGTTCAATCGCTTTGGTATAGTTCATTATAGCAGATTGATAATCATTCAGTTCAATTTCTACGGCGGCACGGTTGAAATACACTAAAACATTGTCGGGATTTATATCCATAACATGACTGTAATCGTCCAGAGCATTATTGTAATCGCCTATCTGGGAACGAATAAGCGCTCTATTGTAGTAACTGAGAGCGTTATACGGGTCTAAAGCGATTACCTTGGTCAAATCGGACAAAGCGCCGTTATAATCGTCAAGCGCATATTTCACTAACGCTCTGCTGAAATACACGAACGAACTTGTCGAATCGAGCCTGATTGCCTGGTCGAGGTCTTTCATCGCTTTTTGGTTTTCGTTTCGCATTGCGAAGATTCGCGCCCGCCGGATGTATCCGTTAGGGTCGAATGCATTGAAATAGATTGCTTTATTATAATCTTCCAAAGCTCTTATCGTGTCTTTGTTCATCAAATACGCCGTTCCCCTGTTCACAAATGCGTCGCTCGAATTAACTTCGTGACGCAAAAAAATATTGAAATCCTCGATTGATTTATCAAACTTTTGCGACATCAGATAAGTAATTCCCCTCGAAAAATGGATTCCCACATTATCGGGTCTCAAATCAATGGCGGTTTCATAGTCCTTCATTGCCTCGTCGAAACGGTTTAACTGCGAAAGAGTTATGGCTCGATAATGATATGCCTGAGTATAAACAGGATTGATACTCAATGCTTTATTGAAATCCTGCAAAGCGCCGATATAGTCGTTAAGATTATACTTGGCAATTCCTCTGAAAAAATATCCATCATACAAACTGCTATCTGCCTGAATAAGAATACTAAAATCGGTAATCGCATACGCATATCGCGAATTTATCAAATGGTCGCGCCCACGACTAAAATAATAATATTTGTCGTATTGCGCAAACGTGTAAGTGCTTACAGTTAGGAACAATACCAGTATAATATTTTTCACAACGCCTTTCAATCTATATCTATCCATTTTCTATAAAAAATTGTACAAAAATAATATAAAATAATGATTAATCGTAAATTTGTTTCAAAAATGTATAATAAAATTATAAGCATTGAACCGTTTATAAGACGTAATTATCTGATTTTACGCAAGTAATCCGGATTAAAAAAATATCGACTCCAAAGCCGGATTTCAATAAAAAACTGTCGAAATCCGGCTTTAAAATCATGTTTACTATAGAAAAATAGCTATCTTGCCCTCTTCTACATTTTCACTAATTTTATTCAAAAAAACGTAAACAGTCGTTTGGCGTTTCTGCGATAAACTTTGCCCCGAAACTGAGCAATTCTTCCGCCGGACGAAATCCCCATGATGCTCCTGCCGGGAAAAATCCTGCCGAACAGGCTGTTTCCATGTCGATACTTGTGTCGCCCAGATAAAAAACCTCGTAGGGCGCAACCGAAAGACTTTCGGCAACAAAAAGCGCCGATGCGGGATTCGGCTTTTTGGGAAAATTGTCCGTAGCGCCGAGAACGAGTTCAAAATGGCAGTCACGAAACAGTTTATCGTATATTTTTTGTGTGATACTGTCGGTTTTGTTCGACAAAATCGCCATCTTTACCCGTTTTGCCGACAAATCGTCCAACAGTTCGTAAATACCCTCATACACATGAGTTTTATTCACACAATTATTCCCGTAAACATCAATCATTGTCCTGAAAATATTTGCTATGTTTTCGGGAGTTGCATATTCGGGAGGAACGCATCGTTCCACAAGTTTCTTTATACCATTACCAACAAAGTACTTGTATTGATTATGATTATACTGCGGATAACCATACGCCGACAGTACTTCGTTCATCGAATCGGCGATGTCGGGGATAGAATTTATCAGAGTCCCATCCAAATCAAAAATAATTGCTTTATATTTTTTATCCATATATTCTTATGTGAACAAAGTCGCAAGCAATGTGTCGCTTACAATATGCCATTTCCAAAAAACAGAGAAAGGGTAAGACATATACTGCTTTTAAAAGAGAAGTTTTTCCCGATCCGTTTGCGCCGGTAACGATAAGATTTTTACCGTCTAATTCGATATTGACTAACTTATTAGTATAAGGAATCTTGCCGTTTATACTTTTAATCCATTTTTCCATTTTATACAATTTTTAAAGCACAAAATTACATGAAAATTTCGAATTTCCAATTGCGTAACATAAAAATCAAGACCACCGAGTTTTGCTTACGTCCGTACTTTGAAGTACAATTGCTATCTTTGCAGCAAAAATAATTGTAACTTAAGTATGGCGTAAAAGGAGTAGCAATGGAAAGCACAAGTATCTAGTGGATGCCTGTATAGCGAATATTGCAACCGCATTTTCCGATGAAATTAGCCAATCCCTCTTATCTTTTATCCAATAAAATAATTGATTATAAGTATTTTATGGATTCATCCCTGAAGGAAAAAAACCCTCTTTGGGGGGTATTATTGGCAGATATAACACCCTTACCTTTGCATTGTCGATTCGCTATTGAATTGGCGATTGAAACAGTTAGTTTTTATTAATTAAATAGTAAAAAGAAATGAATACAGTTTTAAGATTACGATTTTTTGCGGTGGAGACCTTCGCCCGTTGGGCAAAACCTTCGCCACAACGTGGGGAGACCTTCGCCCATTGGGCAAAACCTTCGCCACGTCGTGGGGAAACCTTCGCCCGCCTGTATTGTCTCCGCCTCCCAGCGGGCGTAAGCCAATTTTCAATTCTCAATTCTCAATTCTCAATTCTCAATTCTCAATTCTATATTGTTAAATTTTCTTAATCATCATTTTACAGTTTCAAATATTTTTCAGACCTTTGCATCGTCAAACGTCAGGGATTAAGACAACAGTGAATAACAACCGCTCTATCAACGATAAAGGAATAAAAACGGGATAGATGCAAGGAATCACGAAAACCTGCCGGAAGCAATGTTAAATAAAGATTGAGATAAAAACCGGTGTTAAATTTAGTTATATTTAGTTAAGTTTTATGAAAACAAGACGACATAACGAGATAAAATGTAATGTACTGTGCGAAAATATCGGACGGGATTCCGTCGTGTTTCCTAAACAACGAAATGATAAACAATCAAAGCAATCTTTTGTTCGACGACCCGAAAACATGAAAGATATGAGAACAACAGTAGAGAAATCAGCAAATCGTAAATCGGCTGGAACGTACCTGCAATACAGAAAACATACTAAAACAGATAAAAGCTATGAAACAGACAGGAATTATTAAGAGATTCATACATATATGGATATTGCTTATGGCGACGGCGTTTTATGCCGGAGCGCAAGTGTCGTTACAGGCTAACAACGATGAAATGTGGACCGGTCCGTTCGAAAAAGTCCGCAAAAACATCATCAAGAACGACGTCATTCCCGGCGACACTTACGACTGGACGATTGTGACGGCTTCGTTGCCTAATCCGGCAAAAGGAGTTTTCGTTAAGGACGGCAATTTTCTGGTATTTACGCCGAATGCTTCGTGCAAGAATGAAAATGTAAGCATTGAGTACAAGCTTGTCAGCGGAATGGAAACATCGACTGCCACGGTGACTATACATGTGTCGGAGCTCAACAGTCCCGTTAATATGATTTATCCCGACGCCGAATGTGTATCGCCAATGACAGGGGTAGTGGAATTTACGCCATCACTAAAATTTACGACCGACGACGACCATAATGACGGATTCAGTACGCCGCTTATCGGCGACCTGAATGGCGACGGAAAACCCGAAATTGTAGCGCTGGGTGTGGATGAGGGAGGTGCAGTTCTTGCATACGGTCGATATATTAAGATTTATGATGGCCAAACAGGCGCTCAACTGATTAATTTTGATTTACAGGGTTTAGGCGGCGACTATGCCTCTACTTCGCAATTTTTCCTTCGTAGTGTTCCTTATCATAATGCACCGTCCAATCTGGCTATAGCCGATTTGGACAGGGATGGTATTGGGGAAATCGTAGTATGTGAAACAGGTTCTAACGGACGGGTATATGCTTTGAAACCCACATTGAATTCTACAACAAAAGCCTTCATAAGCCCATATTTGTCCAAGATATGGGATGCAAGCGTGAGTTTTAAAGCGCCGCTTACAACAACATGGGATGGTGGTTATGGACGCCCTATGCCTTATATTGCCGATTTGAATGGCGATGGTATTCCGGAAGTTATTGTTTACAATAAAATATATAACGGACAAAATGGAAAATTATTGATGGCTTGGAATGGAGCAGCTTCTTCATCTACTGCAAGTTCAATAGTATCAGGAACAGGATTACTTGTATATAGAGACGCCTCTCCTTTTACCGAAAGCACGGATGCAACCGACATACGGAATCGTGCTATGACAGGACGAAGACCGGCTAATTCCAGTTATGCTGATGATTATGTGGCTGTGTCATCCATTGTGGATATTGATGGTGACGGAACACAGGAAATTATCACAGGTAACAGAATTTATAAAATACAAATCAACAATTTAAACGATCATACATTAAATACCTACACGACTATAGAAGGTCCTGTATCCGTTACATTACCCGTATCAACGTCAAAGAGTACAACGGAAACCTATTACTTACACGATGGATTTACTCGTGTGGCTGATATTGATGGAGATGGATACTTGGATATTGTTGTCACAACTTTCGTTGACGGATCTTTAAACCCTACTATTTTGGTTTATGTTTGGGATCCAAGATTTCCTGCTGTTGTAAAAGCTGCTCTAACTTATTGGGGTGACGGTGGCGATGGCAATTATGGCATTCCTTTTATTGGAGATATCAATGGAAAAAACGATGGTTGGACAGGTTCGGCATATACAAAAAAATTACCCGAAATATGTATTATATCCGGTAGTGTGTATATTAATAGAGTTGAAGACAATAGTGGTAGAAGCGGTATCAAATTTCACGGTCTCTCCGACGGTCAGTTAAGACAGGGTGTTAATTTCGATAATAATAATACTTCGGCAAGCGATCGACGTTTTAACCGACGGATTAATAGCAGTGATTATTACGGACATATTATTGGGTTGACATACGACGCTTCATCAACTAATATCGAAGACCGTTTGCGACTCAGTTGGGCAATGGAACATCATGACGGGTCAGACAATACAGGTATTTCAATGTTTGACTTCAACAACGATGGCGCCAGCGACTTATGTTATCAGGATCAACATTCGTTAAGGGTCATATCGCCTAAAAAAGGAAATATTGATTATGTTGATATTAACGCCACAGCAGGTACTAATGCGTCTATTCTTTTCAACGAAGCAGTAAATTCTTATACTGCATTTGAACCTCCGGTAATTGCCGACGTCAATCTGGACGGTAGCGCCGATATTGTTGTTGTACATTCATCATCTTCCACCTGTTCTCGCGGAAAAATTCGTGTTTACGAGCATGCTTCCGGTACGCCTATGTGGGCGCCATGTCCGCCGGTCTGGAACCAGGGAATGTACGACCCGTTACAAATCAACGAAAACCTTACCGTACCGGCGCTACCACAGTCGATGCTTACTCCATACAAAGACAAAGACGACAATACTATATACCCGTACAACGCTCAGTGGGCACAGCAACCCATTGTGATGCTGGACGAAAAATACATCCCGCAAGTCCGTAAGCCCGACGCAAACGCTGTGCTTTTGCACATGACTGTAAAAGTATTAAGCAATCCCGCAAGAGCGGCAATATCTTTTAATGTATTCAACGGAGGAAGCGCAACTATCAACGCTAATACTCCCGTCTCTTTTTACGACGGCGGAACAGGAGGATTGGGAATCGGAACAGGCGCTACGCTGATAGGAACTCAACCGATTGGCGTGGATATTTTCTCCGGCGAAGAGGTAACGCGTCCGTTTATTATCAACGGAAATTTTAACAACCATTTATTATGGGCGCGGATAGTGGACGACGGAACGTCTTTCCCTGCCGCAGGATATCTCGAATGTGACCCAACAAATAATGTCTATTCCGGAATCGACTGCCCGGACCTTATATATAATGTGACTGTCGCACCTGATGCGGAGTTGTGCGGTATCGACGATTTCGCTACTCTGACCGCTGTACCTGAAAACCCTCAAGGTGCGCCGACATTTCAGTGGTATCGTAACAATGTCATACTCGAAAACGAAACTTCGGCAACGCTTAACGCTACGCTTGCCGGCACATATAAATGTTATGTAGTCGATGGAATATGTCGGGGGTTTTCGTCGGAGATGACAATCACTCGATCCAACTATATTTCTTACGTTACCCCATCCGGCGGAGGAGACAAAGACGGTTCATCATGGGAAAACGCATACCAGGGGCTTGCCGATGCTTTGCAGACCGCTGCCTCAGGAACAAAGTGTATCAGGGAAATCTGGGTCGCAGAGGGAACGTACTATCCAAAATATCAAGCCGGAACCGGAACCGGAATCACCGACCGAGACAAAGCCTTTGTCATGGTCGAAGGGGTGAAGATTTATGGCGGCTTTAACGGGACGCTCACAGGCACGCCGACCGTCGTACCCCAATTTGGCGCTACGGGACGAACCGGAAGATCTATCCTTAGCGGAGACATCGACGGCAACAATACAACGGACGCCGGCAATGTTTACCACGTTGTAATCGCTGCAGGCAACGGCACCACGACGTACCCATACATCACAGACGCCGCCTGTCTTGACGGATTCACCGTAACAGGCGGATACAGTTATGACCTGTCAGGCAGTCAGACTATTCTGGTAAATGGAGTGGCTGTTGAAAGAACGAATGGCGCGGGCGTCGCCATCTATAACTCTACACCCAAAATAGCGTACGACACAATTACAGGTAACCGGTGCGGCGGAAACAGCAGCAGCAGTTACGATGGATATGGCGGTGGAATATACGCCACGAGCACGACTACCGATACAATTAAAATTACCAATACCGTTATATCAAACAATACTTCCAATTTTTACGGCGGCGGTATTGCCTGTGATAATATAAATATGACAATGACATATTCGTCGGTAGAGAACAACACGGCTACGGGCAATGCCGCTGGAGGCTCAGGAGGAGGAATATTCTATAGAAGCAGTTCCAAAAAGTTGACTTTAACCAACGTTACAATCAAAGGCAACAAAGCGTATTCAGAGGTAGCCTCCGGAGGAGGACTGCAATGCATCTGTTCAACAAACCTATCCAGCTGTACCTTATCCGCCGAATTAACAAACGTCGCCATTACAGGAAATCTGGCGGAATCTCCGAGTAGTACGTCTTTTGGCGCGCAAGGCGGAGGAATATACTTCGATAAATCAATGGCGCTGATCAATGTAACCATAGCAGGCAATAATGTGATAAATCCGACAACCGCCGGTGGAGGTGGTGTGGACTGCAGTAGTGGTAGTACGACAAATTTTAGCAACTGTATTATTTGGGGAAACAGGAAAGCTGGCACAACAGTGAGTAATGTGCCTGCTACCGGCGCAACATACAATTACACTCTGCTCGAAGGCACAGTTCCTGCCGGAACAGGCAACAAAACCGGCGACCCGAAGTTTATTGCGTTTATGGCTGCCTCGTCCGCTCCCACAGACGGCGGCGACTATCGGCTACAATCCGACAGTCCTGCAATCGACGCAGGCAACAACAGTGCAAACACTACTCCCTTCGATCTTGCCGGTAGCGCCCGAAAACAAGGAAACGCAATCGACATGGGCGCTTACGAATACGGTATTTCCATAACCGGACAGCCCAAACCGCAAACAATGTTAAACGTAAACTGTTCCGATTTCTTATCAATCGAAGCAAGCATGGACGGAGGAACATTAACATATCAATGGTACTCTAACACCACGCCAACAAACAGCGGCGGCACGCTGATATCGGGTGCGACAGGCAAGACATTAACCATTCCGGCGACTACTTATACAATCGGCACACCCCATTATTATTACTGTGTTGTAAGCGCCACAGGCATCTCGCCGTTGCCGACGCCGGCAAGTTCTAACGTAGCCACAGTAACCATGTTAACGAAAGTAGTGCGATATGTAAAAGAGGGCGGAACAACCGTCAATGACGGAATATCCTGGGCTACCGCTTCGGGCGACCTGCAGGCAATGATTAACGCTTCATGCGCAGACGACGAAATATGGGTCGCAGCGGGGACGTATAAGCCAATATATACCGCCGACGGATGGAATTCTTCGACAAAAGTTTATCCGAACACCGGCGGCGGACGTGACAATGCCTTTGTTCTCAAAGAAGGCGTAACAATCTATGGCGGTTTTCAGGCAACAGGGAATCCCGGCTTTGACGACCGGCAACCGATCAGCGACAACGTTGACTACAAAACCATCCTGAGCGGAGACATCGACGACGCTACGAACAACGACGTCTATCACGTGGTCGTAGCGGCAAATCTGGACACGGCTTTGCTCGACGGGTTTACTATTACCGGCGCATACAACAACGTCACTGTAGCCGGCAGCATCACAGTTAATACCAGACCTGTCACAAGAAACTACGGCGGAGGTATATACGTGAATGGTTCAATGTACTTCTCGAATCTGAAAGTTATTAACAACACAGCGTTTGTAATGGGCGGCGGCGCTTATCTTGAACCTGTTAACATCAGTGAAGGCGCTGTATTCACGAATGTCGCTTTTTTAGGAAACAGCGTCATAAGTGATGGCGTCGCTGACGGCGGCGGTGGAATATGCGTAAACAATGGAACACATTCAATGACCAACCTGCTCATTGCCGGAAATAATGCAACAGTGATTGGTGGCGGAATCTTATTTCGCAACGTAGTATCCAGCAATTCTACTTTAACCAATATAACCGTTGCCGGAAATAATGCAGGCAACATGGGTGGCGGAATTTATAACGGCGGCAGCACAGTTAACATTCGCAACTCTGTCATCTGGGGCAATACTGCTAATCAAGTACCTGTGACGAATAATATTTATGACAACAACAATATTACCCATTCTTATAATCTGGTTCAGAATGGGAGTGTCAGCGGCACGGAGATCATCTCCAATGCCGACCCGCTGTTTGTTAGCAGCATCGACTATCGGCTTCAATCCGGCAGTCCCGCAATAGACAAGGGTAACAACGCACATATTGCCGGATTCACAACAGACCTCGACGGCAGTCTGCGTATTCAGGGTTGCCGCGTCGATTTGGGCGCTTACGAAACAAAAGGCGTTACACCCGACGCCAACGGAATTGTATATGTCAATTTGCTAAAGAACGGTAACGGTTTGTCGTGGGACAACGCTTATCCCAACCTTGCCGACGTACTGGCGGCAGCAGAGATCGGCAAAAATCTGTGCGAGGGCGAAATCAAAGAAATATGGGTTGCCGAAGGAACGTATTATCCGAAGTACAAAGCGGCTGAAAAGGATAACCTCAACAATCCGACTACCGACCGCGATAAGGCTTTCGTGATGGTCGCAGGAGTAAAGATTTACGGCGGATTCACCGGCGACGGTACCGAAGACGAAATCACCGACCGTGTTACCATTGCTAATGAGCATGGATTTTGGCAAATGGTAAACAAAACCATTTTGAGCGGCGACATCGGAACACCAAACGACGTATCCGACAACGTTCACCATGTCGTGATAGCGGCGGGAAATATGACTGTCGGCGGCGTTACCGCCCGTCTTGACGGATTCACTGTTACAGGCGGTAATGCGGAGAGGTTGTCGAGTATCTTTGTCAACGGCGTAGAGATTAGCTCAACGTATAGCGGCGGCGGAATAACGGTCATACAGGCGTCGCCTGTGATAATAAACGACAGTATTGCCGACAACAAAACAAGTAATAGCAACGGCGGCGGAATACATATTTATAATGGCAGTAATCCTGTTGTAACGCACACGGTTATCAACAACAATACAGCCTCATTCAATGGCGGTGGAGTGGCTATTGAAGAGAGCAGCAATCCTGTTTTCTCATATACGGTTATCAAAAACAATATATCGGAGACTGCTTTCGGCGGCGGTGTATCTATTATCGAATCCAGCCTTGCGAAGTTTACGAACACAGTCATCAGCGGCAATACTGCGCCCAACGGTGGCGGAGTGGCTGTTCGTTATAATAATACAAACAATATGCCGGAGTTTATAAATACAAAAATCATCGGCAATACTGCAATCGGCGACGGCGGCAACGGCAACGGTCGTGGCGGTGGAATGCAGTTTATGAATGGCTTTGCGAAAGTAACAAATACTCTTATCAGCGGTAATACGGCATACTACTACGGCGGTGGCGTGTTTGTTGACGGAGGCGATCCTGAATTTATTAATGCAACAATTGCCGGAAACTATGCCGCAAACTCCGGCGGACTGTATAACGACGGTAGCAACAACGGCACAGTCAAACTTTACAATACAATTATCTATGGTAATACCGGCAGTATAAATCTCGGGTCATACACTGCCGGCAACTCTCTGGTACAAGGCGTAACGCTTACGGGAACGGGTAATTTTTCCAATGCAACCAATCCGCTATTTGTATCACTTGATCAAGCTACTCTCAGTACGCCCACAATCGGCGGCGATTATCACTTAAATCCATTAAGTCCTGTTGTTAACGCAGGCGACGATTCAAAGAACGACGAACCTTACGACCTCGACGGCGCCGACCGTAAACAGGGTACAATCGATCTCGGCGTTTACGAAAACGAAATAGAGATAATCGCTAACGACGATTATGTTGCTGTTGCTGCGCCGGCGATTGCCAAACCCGTCAAAATCGACGTGCTGGCTAACGACTTGATACCCGCCGGCTGTACTCCCGTGACGATTACGATAGACGAAAATGGCTTGCACGGCAACGCTGTTGTAAACGCTGCCGGCGACACTGTAATCTACACTCCAAACAATGGATACTACGGTCTTGACACGCTCAAGTATCGGGTTGCCTGCGGCGGTACAGACGCCACGGCATACGTGTATATTTCCGTACAGGAATATCCCGACAACGTGA
>JAISXV010000112.1 GCA_031270335.1 Prevotellaceae bacterium
ACGCCGTCGCTAACTGCCTCAGCGCCTGTGTTTAATTACGTTTCACACTCTCAAAATACTGCTTCTCTCAGCGAATGTCTTAAAATCGCTTTGGAAAACAATTATTCGTTACAGATTGTCAAAAACGAAAACGAAATCGCAAGTAACAATTACACAAAGGGTAACGCCGGTCTTTTGCCCACAGTAAACGCCTCGGCAGGATATTCCGGCGCCGTCAGAAATAACAGCAGTACAGACTTTTCGGATATTACTGCGAAAACAAACGGACAACTTGCTAACTCCGGCTCGGCAGGGGTAAACGCTTCCTGGGATATTTTCATGGGACATAAAGCGCAAACAAAATATGCTCAATTGCGGGAATTAAAGGAAATCAGCGATTTGAATACGCGTTTCGAAATCGAAAACCTGATTGCCGGCGTAACGGCTGAATATTATTATCTCATTCAGCAGGAACGACATAGAGATAATCTTGAGTTTATCCTTACCATATCGAAAGAGCGTGTGCGCATTGCCCGGATAAATTTCGCACTTGGTTCCCGTTCAAAACTGGAACTTCTTCAGGCTCAGGTGGATTTTAATTCGGACAGTTCGGCTTTGGTTCGTCAGCAACAGCAAATATTCGCTTCGGAAATACGGCTTAAAACTCTGATGGGCGAACTCAAACATGCTCATATTGTGCCGGATTCGTCTGTTATCCTGCTTCCCGAACTCGTCTATTCTGCTCTTCTGGAAAAAACGCTCGACGAAAATACTCAGTTACAGATTGCTGCAAAACAGACAAATATTTCGGAACATGACTTAAAAATCATTCGTGCAAACAGTTATCCTTATCTGAGGCTTACGTCGGGATATAATTTTAACTATAACCTTTATAATAAGGGTACTACAAAAAAATCGAATAATAACGGGCTGGATTACGGTCTGACTTTCAGCGTTCCCATCTTCGACGGCGGCAACAGACGACGGGAAATAAAAAATGCGCAAATAGCGCTTAAAAACAAAGAACTGTCTCAATTAGAGACTCAATTAGAGGTCGAAGCAAAATTGCAGGAGATATACAGTTCGTACTCTAACTATCTTATGCTGATAGAAATGGAACGGCAAAACCTGAAAACCGCTCACGAAAATTTCGAGGCGGCTTCGATACGTTACCGTCTGGGTGAATTAGCCGGAATCGATATGCGCGAAGCACAAAACTCGCTTCAAGATGCCGAAAAACGACTCCTCGATGTGGAATATAACGCCAAAATCGACGAAATCAGCCTGATGATGCTGTCGGGAAATATCATGAAATACTTGTAAGGTGGAAAACGGGATTTTTTGCTTATTGCAATAAGTGTTTTAAATTTTCATGTCGTATGTAGAAAAAAATAGTACTTTTGCAACATGAATATTAATTATATAAAACTCAAAAATGATGAACAGATTTTTAATTTTTTTAGTATTGGCAACATTATGTTTCCAATTTGCAGCGTGTAGCAAGTCTGCATCAAAATGTTGCGGTTTGGAATCGACGACAATATCAACGCCGTCGTGGAAAGACGAACTGAAAACGGAACTCCCGTTATTGGGACACCGGAACTGGATTGTGGTAA
Organism: Prevotellaceae bacterium; assembly: GCA_031270335.1. Lineage (GTDB taxonomy): Bacteria > Bacteroidota > Bacteroidia > Bacteroidales > UBA932 > JAIRLF01. The sequence continues at coordinate 1,596 of JAISXV010000112.1, forward strand.
CGGACATGGCATATCCTCTGCAAACTCAGCAGGGAATAAAAACCGTCTATACCAATGAGGCATACATGGATATCCTCGATTTTGTCTATAAAGAAATAGAAAAAGCGCCTCATATCAAAGCAGCAATCTATCAGGATAAGGAATTGTTGTCGCTCAATGAAAAGAATGCTGTCGGAATTGACGCCCTGCGAGGACAGATGAAAACGCTACTCGGCGATAATCGAACTTTCGTTCCGCACGAAGAATTGATTGACCGTTTAGACGAAGTCAGTCGTAAATTCAACGTCGTGATACTGAAAAGCGCTCTGACAGTTCCCTATACTTCCACGTTCTTCGAACTTGACTGTAACTACTGGGACAGCAAAAGAGAGGCTGAATTGAGAACTTTGATGACACGTTAATTCGACACAGTCAATTGAGACAGGAAAATTTTTGGAGCGGAAGACGGGATTCGAACCCGCGACCCTCAGCTTGGGAAGCTGATGCTCTACCGACTGAGCTACTTCCGCGTTTTCCGGGCGCAAAGTTAATGCTTTTTTTATTCACAGCAAAACTTTTTTCGTTTTATATTTTATTACTACTTTTGTATTGCTTATTAGGAACGTAATACATTATTTTTTAGAACAAAATGCGTACTTTGTTATTGACGTTGATATTGGTGATTTTATTTTTATTCCGGGGATTTGCTCAGGATAAAGATTTGTCGGCGTTGATTTCCGACATAGCGGAGAACGTCGCCGACAAGGCTGAAAACGAAGACGAAGCAATGGGAATGGAACAACTCATAGAACATTATACGCAACTTGCCGAAAATCCTTTAAATATCAACGGTTCTACTGCCGAAGACCTTGCACAACTGATGATATTGACCGATTTCCAGATTTTCAGCATAACCGAATACATCAAAGAATTTGGCGCAATGATGAGCGTTCACGAACTGTTGCTTGTTCCCGGATTCGACGAAGAAACAGTGTCGCGCATCAGTCCTTTCGTTACGGCTGTTATTGTTGAAAAACAGTCGTTTAAGCCCACTTTCAAAGACATGCTGACAAAAGGGAATAATACCCTGTTGATGCGAAGCGCCCGAACTCTGGAAACACGAAAAGGTTATACGCACGACGATTCGGATGTGCAACGTTATCAAGGCTCGCCGTTCAGTTTTCTGACACGATACAAATACAAGTACGGCAACAAATTACAGATAGGCTTCACGGCGGATAAAGACGCCGGAGAAGAATTTTTCGCAGGCTCGAACAGGAAAGGATTCGATTTCTACAGTTTCCATTTGATGCTGAACGACAGGCGATACGTAAAAAAGTTGATAGTCGGCGATTTTCGGGCAAATTTCGGACAGGGACTTGTGTTGTGGAACAGTTTTGCGTTCAACAAATCGGCGGACGTACATTCCATAAAAAAACGGAACAACAGGTTTTCGGCGTATTCGTCGGCGGATGAGGTTACGTATATGCGGGGAATTGCTTCGACCATGCAGTTTGGTTCGTGGGAGTTGTCGCCTTTTGTTTCTTACCGGAAGATTGATGCAACGATGGAAGACGAAGGTTATACATCGCTGTCGGCAAATGGAATGCACCGTACGCCAAACGAAATAAGCCGTAAAAACGCTTTGCCCGAAACTGTTGCGGGAATGAACCTTGGTTACGGAAAAACATTCTGGCGTATCGGGGCGACGGCTTTGTATGGACGTTATGGCGCTGAGGATTACAGAGATATCAGACCATATAACCGGTTTACGCTTCACGAGCCGTCGAACGCAAATCTTGCCGTCGATTACCGGGCGATAATCAAAAATATATCGCTGTTTGGCGAAGCGGCAATCAGTTCAAACGGAGGAAAAGCGCTTCTTGCAGGAATAACGGCTGATGTGAACCAGTGGTTGCAGTTTTCGTCGCTGTACCGTAACTATCAGACTTATTACCGGGCTGTCTATTCGAATGCGTTCGGCGAAAACAGCAGTACGGCAAACGAACAAGGTTTATATCTTGGCGTCAGCATATTACCACATCGAAGCTGGAAAATATCCGCTTTTTTCGACTCATATTCTTTTCCATGGTTGCGTTATGGAACCGATTCGCCATCTTCGGGTTGGGACTATCTCGTGCAGGCAAATTACACTCCAAACAAGAGTTTCGATATGCGGATAAAAATACAGCACGACAAAGCCGTGAAAAACCTGTCGGGCGGCACGGTATCGTCCACGCAAAACGTCGAAAGAACAAGAGCTTTGTTGCAAGCCACATACAGCCTGTCGCCTGAATTGAGCATGAACAGCCGACTTGCATTTTGTTTCTTCAATCCCGAAATGCAGACTGACGAGAAAGGTTTTTTGATGTCGCAGGACATCAAGTACAAATTGCCGACGATTCCGCTTTCTTTTGTGTTGAGATATGCAATTTTCGATACAGACGGCTGGAACTCAAGGCTGTATGTCTATGAATCGGATATTTTATACGCTTTTTCGGTTCCCGCTTATTTCGACAAAGGTAGCCGGTATTATCTCAACATCGGATATAAAATATTGGATAAAATACAGTTGTGGTTTCGTATCTCGCAAACGTATTATTTTGAAAAAGAAGAAATCAGCAGTGGGCTGGCGGCTATCGCAGGAAATAAACAAACCGACGCAAAACTCCAGATACAAATAAAGTTCTGACAAATCACCATATCGGAAAGAAAAACGCCTTCGATATATTGAATCGAAGGCGTTTTTGATGAGTGACCCCGGAGAGGCTCGAACTCTCGACCCATTGATTAAGAGTCAATTGCTCTACCAACTGAGCTACGGAGTCTTTAAAAATGCGGGTGCAAAGATATATGAAATATTTGAATTGAACGATTTTTTTTCGCTTTTCAGAAAAAAATCTGCCATTTCAAATTTTATTACTACTTTTGTGCGGTAATTTAATTATTTATATTTTTATTTAAAGTATTAAAAAATATGGCATTATTTGGAAATTCATCTAATCCGGCAATGAGAGAAAGCATCTTCGAAAAGACTGCTTTCGTAAGTTCTACAAGTGGAACAATGACAGTGAAAGGCTCTATTATCAAGACTTTTCTGTTGATAGCTATGACAATTTTTGCAGCGTCGTACACTTGGTACAGTGTTTTTAATGCAAACAATCCTTCGTCCGTTACTCCATGGTTGTGGGGAGGGCTTATTTCGGGACTCGTACTTGCATTGATAATTTGTTTTGCTCCGAAAACCTCGCCCTATCTTGCGCCTTTATACGCAGCAGCAGAAGGGTTTGCTCTCGGCGCTATCTCGGCTTTTTTTGAAGTTGCATTTGCCGAAACGTTTCCGGGAATTGTACTTACCGCTGTGGCGATAACTTTGTTGACGGCATTAGTGATGTTGTTTTGTTATCAAACCGGGCTGATAAAAGTGACAAACAAACTGCGTTCTGTGATAGTGATTGCAACTATCAGCGTGGGAGTTTTTTATCTTGCAGTCATTATCATGAATCTGTTTGGTGTAAATACTCAGTTTTATCACGGAGCAAGTTTGTTGAGCATTGGCATAAGCGTTGTAATCGTGGTGATTGCAGCTTTGAATCTGTTGCTCGATTTCGATTTCATCGAAAAAGGTTCTCAAATGGGACAGCCTAAATATATGGAATGGTACGGAGCATTCGGATTGCTGGTTACTTTAGTATGGTTGTACCTGGAAATCTTACGATTGCTTTCTAAAATCGCATCAAGAAACTGATTGGGATTAGCAGGAATCAATTCAATTTATCCAGCATTCCGGCGATAATAGCAGTCATTTTGACTTCGGCTTTAGCGCCTTCGCGTTGAACGTCTTCGTGCGAAACCTCCACAATTTTACCTTCGACGCCGATATCCGTGACTATCGAAATCCCGAAAACAGGGAGACCGGCATGTCGAGCGACAATCACTTCCGGCACAGTGGACATCCCGATGGCGTCGCCGCCTGTCAGCCTGAAATACTTGTATTCGGCGGGAGTTTCGAACGTGGGACCCGTCGTGCCGACATATACGCCTTTCGCAAGTTCAATCGAATGTTGTCTTGCGACCTCAAAAGCCAGATCAATCAGGTCGGGGTCGTAAGCATGGCTCATATCGGGAAATCTGACGCCAAGTCTGTCGTCGTTAGGTCCGATTAAAGGATTCGGCAAGAGGTTGATATGGTCGGAAATAACCATCAGCGTCCCGATTTCGTAGGTTGGGTTCAATCCTCCGCTTGCATTGGATACAAAAAGGCGTTTTATTCCGAGTTCTTTCATAACCCTCACTGGGAAAGTGATTTGTTCCATATTGTAACCCTCGTAGTAATGAAACCGCCCCTGCATGGCGATGACATTTGTCGAATTGAGTTTGCCGAAAATCAATCGTCCCTCGTGACCTTTGACCGTCGAGACAGGAAATCCCGGAATATCTGCATATTCAAGCGTTTGATGGTCGGTAATTTTCGTTGCCAGACCGCCAAGACCGGTGCCAAGTATTATTCCCGTTTCGGGTTGCAGACTTATTTTAGTTCTGATAAAGTCCGCTGTTTTCTTTATTTTTTCGTACATGATTAGTTATATTTGTGTTAAAACTGTCTGAATCATCTATTTTTACCTTAATGGGAAGGCAAAAAATGTTGTCTGGAATCTGTTTGTTCGTTCTGTGGAAGTATGCGATTAATCGGACACTATCCTTTTCGGTAGTTACAATTGTATGTGAATCTGCTTTTTTCAGAATGCAACGTATATCTTCTTCCGAAAAAATATGATGGTCGGCGAAAGCGATTGCTTCAATATCCGCTTCGGGATATTGCGTTTTAAGTTCTTCGAAAAAGACTGCCGGATTCGCAATTCCCGATACAGCCAGCAGTTTCGACGAATCAAATGACGATTTGCCCGAATCTGACAGCGGATATGTTTCTCCGGTTTCAAAACGACTGAAATATACCGGTTTGTTATACTTTTTCAACCGGTCGGCGTGTTTTTGCTTTTCGTCAGGCAATATGTTTGCCGGACATTTGGTAATCACAATAATATCAGCTCTGTACAGGCTCGACAGACAATCGCGAAGTCTGCCGGCGGGCAACATCGAATCGTTCCCGACAGGACGATTATAATCTATCAACACAATATTTAACGATGGCGTAACTCTGCGGTGCTGAAATGCGTCGTCGAGCAGAATCAGATCCAGATCGAGATAATCCGTTTGTAACTGTCTTATTCCATGCACTCTGTCGGCATCGACAGCAACGACGACAGCAGGATATTTTCGTTTTATCTGCAAAGGTTCGTCGCCGGTTTTTGTCGCCGAATCATCGACTTCAACATACAGAAAACCTTTTGACTGCCGTTTATAACCTCTCGAAAGAACAGCCACATTGAAATTTTGTTGCAAAATATCAATCAAATATTCGGTATGAGGAGTTTTGCCTGTGCCGCCAACGGTGATGTTCCCGATAGAAATAACCGGTATCCTGAAACTGTACGACATCAACAAACCGCTGTCGTAAAGTCTGTTACGTAACCAAACTGCCGTCTTGTAGATAAACGAAAGCGGCAGCAGCAACAAATACACTAACCAGCTCACAAGTCTGTTATTCATTGTCTTATCGTTTCATTTTGTTCCGCATGAATATTTCCTGTCCTTCTTCCGGAACATCGCCGGATTTCATCTGGTTATAGCGATACAACGATTTGAGTTTCACGGCATATTGTTGAGAAATCTGACGCATTGTCTCGCCTTCCTGAACAATATGTACAGGGAAATTGGGATTCGAACGTTTTTTCTTCGGCTTGATATACAATTCCTGTCCGGCGTAGATTTTCGCTTTCTTGTCCAAATCATTATATTTCAGCAATTGCCGTTTAGTCAGTTTAAACTCGTCGGCAATCGTTTCGAAACTGTCGCCCTCGTTTGCAATGATATATTTGACATCATTGCGAGTATATATTTTTCTATTGAGTTGTATTACAAAGTTTTCGAACTCAATTTTTTCCAGCGTTACAGGCGAAGGGATTTGGATTTTGACGCCTTTATCGTAAAGATACAACTTGTTGTCTTCGATAACCTTAATTAAGGCTTCGGCGTATTTTGGATTGGTTGCATAGCCTGCTTTTTTGAGTCCGTGCGCCCATGCTTTGTAATCTGTCGGCGGCAAATCGAACAGCGAGGCATACCTTTTATTATATCTCAAAAAATCGGAATGGTCGGCAAACGATTCTTCGTCGGTTTTATACTTGCGAAAACATTCTCCGGCGAGGTCGTCGTCGTAATAAATTTTTTCGCCGCTCCAACTGCTGTGACATTTTATCCCGAAGTGATTTTTTCCTTCGGTGGTCAGCGAACTTTTCCCATAAGCCGACTCCAGACACGCCTGTCCGAGAATAATACTCGCCGGTACTCCCGACTTCCGCATTTGCTCGACAGCAACAGGACTGAACTTTTTAATATATTCGCTTTTTGCATCTTGTGCATAAATATTTGTGCTTAGCAACACAAACAATATCAGTACAATGTTCCTCATTTTTCATCATATAATCGGGCGTAAAGATACGGAAAAATTTACAATTCGAAGATTTCTTATTGCTTTTACAAAAAATATATTACCTTTGAGCGATTTTTTTAATATATTTTAAAGCCATAAAGAGCTATTTATGAGTAAAATAAAATTTCATCTCGGAGAGGAAATTCCTCTTGAACTCCACAAAGTTCGTGTTGTTCAAAAATTACATTTAGTTCCTATTGAACGCCGTTTCGAGGCAATAAAGGAAGCCGGATTTAATACTTTTCGTCTCAGTACGAAGGATGTATATCTCGACATGCTCACCGACAGCGGAACTAACGCAATGAGCGACAAACAAATTGCAGCAATGTTTCAGGCTGATGACGCTTATGCCGGTTCGCAGAGTTTTGCGCGACTTTACTCTGCCGTACAGGATGTTCTCGGTAAAAAATTTTTGTTGCCGGTGCATCAGGGCAGAGCCGCCGAAAACATTATTTGCCGGGCATTTATGAAAAAAGGTAACGTCATCCCGATGAACTACCACTTTACCACGTTTTTGGCGCATGTTCTCGAAAACGGCGGTAAAATCGAAGAACTTCTTTGCGATCACGCACTTGATTTCAGTTCGGATCATCAATTTAAGGGAAACATTGACATCAACAAACTCGAAGAATGTATCCAAAGAAATGGCGTTGAGAACATTCCTTTTATCAGAATGGAAGCGTCAACGAACCTGATTGGCGGACAACCGTTCTCTATCAGCAATATGATGGATGTCAGACGGGTTGCCGACAAGTACGGAATCATGCTGGTTCTTGATGCAAGTTTGTTAGGCGAAAACGCTTATCTCGTCAAACAGCGTGAGGAACAGTGGAAAGAAAACACTATGGGCGACATTATCAAAATGATGGTCGGACTTGCCGATCTGGTGTATTTCTCTGCCCGTAAACTGACGTCTTCACGTGGCGGCGGTATCTGTACAAACCGTAAAGATCTCTATCAGAAGATGGAAGCGTTGGTTCCTCTTTTCGAAGGATTCCTTACCTATGGCGGTATATCAGTGCGCGAAATCGAAGCGATGGCGGTAGGAATGTATGAGACCCTCGACGAAGATATGATTTGCCAAAGTCCGATGTTCATCAAATATTTAGTCGAATCGATGGCAAGTCACGGGATACCGGTTGTGACGCCTCCCGGAGTATTGGGAGCGCATGTCAATGCTATGGATTTTTGTTCGCATATTCCTCAAAATCAATATCCGGCAGGAGCTTTGGCGGCTGCATTTTATTTAGTTTCCGGTATTCGCGGCATGGAAAGAGGAACGATTTCGAGCGTGCGTGACGAAAATGGCGAAGAAATTCTTGCCGACGTCGAATTGCTGCGTCTGGCAGTGCCTCGCAGAGTGTTCACGCTTTCACAAGTTAAGTACGTGGTGGACAGAATAACATGGTTGTACGAAAACCGTAATATGATTGGCGGTCTGAAATTCGTGTACGAACCGCCAGTACTACGCTTCTTCATGGGTGGTCTCGAAGCAACCGACGACTGGCCCGAAAGATTAATGGCTAAATTCCGTAAAGATTTTGGCGACAGTTTGTAATTAAAAGTTAAGGTTTTTAGTTTTTAAGGGTGCATTTCAAAATTGTCACATTGATTTCCAATTGAGGTTGTTTTTGATTTGAAATGCACCCGTTTTTTAATGCACATTTGCATAGTTGCATATTAATTCGTACATTTGCAGAAAATAATTGTTATGGTACAAAGGATACAAACGCTTTATTTATTTATAGTTATCGTTCTGCAATCGGTGTTATTATCCACCAATATTGCAAAATACACGGACTTCGCTGGCAATGAAATCGTTTTTAAAACTATGAGTTTGCCATTAATTGCGGCATTGACGTCGTTTACCGCCCTGATTCCGGCATTATCAATGTTTTTGTTTAAAAAAAGGATGTTGCAGATACGGTTTAACATCTTTAATTCTATTTTATTGGTGGCATTGCAGGGATTTATCGTGTATTATATTATTAAAGGCACAGGTAAAGATATGGGATTCGTCTTCACGGTTCAATCGGTTTTTCCCGTGATTTCGCTTATCATAAGTATATTGGCTATCAGGAATATACTTAAAGATGAATTGTTGATTAAGTCTTTGAACAGATTAAGGTAAAAACATGTCTTAAAAGAGCAATTAACATAAAATAAGGTAATTTATCTTATTTTAATATTTATCAATCGTTAAAGTTAATACCTTTGCGCCGAATTTTATAGGTTAAAATGAACATGAAGAAAACAGTAATACTAATTGTATTCATTTTTTTAGCGGCGGTTGTGAACGCCGAGTCTGCTGAACTGAGCAAATTGGTATATTCGGCGAAAAGTAAGAACAAACTCCTGTTACTTAAAGTTTTCAGTTCGGACATATCAAGTTTTCCTTTCGATTCGACATTGTTTGACAATCGGTTTATCGAGGCTTCGCTGTGTGCTTCCAATCCTTCCGCCAGAGTGATTATTAATGACTACAAAGTTGAGTCATATCCGAGCGTCATACTGTTGAACTCGAACGGACACTTGCTTTTGCCGGTCAAAAAAGTCGATAATCATGCCGAAGTCAAGGCATACATGGAAAAAGCGCTGAAAATGAAACACGAATATGACGAATCCAAACCTATGGCGCAGTTTGATTTGGAATATCGAAACAACAAAATGAACAAAGCAGCGTTGTATGAATATATCGGCAAACGAACGGCTTTAGCTTTGGATAACAGTGAGATAATAGATAAATATACATTGTCGGCTACTCCGGATGATTTGTTAGTCAGGGAAACTTTGCTGTTGTTTATCGACGAAAACAATTTTAACATTCCCGGCGTTTTTTGCAGTTTTTTAGAACAAAATCATGAGAAAATCAGGGATATACTGAGATTTAGCGATGAACGTTTTTATCGTATGACCGAAAAATCGGTTGAGTACAGTTTCCGAAAAATCTGTGCAAACAGGGACGAACCGGCATTGAGTTATATCATTGGTATTAAAGCAAATATTTTTAATGGAGGCGATAGAGAAATTTTACGTAACGAATATCTGACACGATATTTCCACTCTACATACCAACCTTTGAAATTAGTCAATCATGCGCGGGAATATGTAAACGCTGTTTTGCAATATAAAGAACAGCAGGAGAAAGAATTATCTGAAAAAAGTAAACGACTGTTTTCTCCTTCGCTCAAAAACAGCGCTGTAGGGATTATGTGCGCATCAAAATTAAGAGATGCAGCCCAATATGTTGTAGAAACCACAAGTGCAAAATCGGCTCTTACCGATGCTTTGACGTGGAGTGTCAAAGCAGAGCAACTTACTGTTGACGACAAGTATGATATCTATGAAACTCAGGCATATATCCTTTATAAATTGGGGAAAAAAGTCGAAGCCATTACAAATATGGAAAAAGCGTATAATTCAATTCCTCAAAACAATATCAATCAAAGAACAAATGTCGGAGTTAATCTTATAAAAATGAAAAGAGGAGAAAAAATTTATTGACACAACATTTTAGTATATGAAAAGAAATAAAAGATTAAAAATTGTTATTAGCATCATCGTTGTTTTGCTATATTCTGTTCAACCGGGTTTTGCCGGATTCAAATTGTTTTCGTTTCTGTCGAGCAAAAAAAGTGACCCGAATTGCGAAAACTGTAAATTTCATGTAAGCAATTTCTATTTGCCATATACCTTAAACTCTCTGAAATTCACACCTGTATCGAGACCTAATATTATCTGCGACGTTGATATTGACGGCGACGGCGTCCCAAACAGATTCGACGACTGTCCTGCTACTTTCGGCATGGCTTCTTTGAAAGGGTGTCCTCCTGTTGATAATACAAAATCAATCACTTACGGGAATCCAACCGTACGATTGAAAAACGAAGATTTTAACATGATGGTCGAAGTTTTCAGCAATCTCGAATTTGAAGGCGTACAACAGTCGCTGAGCAAAAAATCACAGAAGCAATTGAATGATTTAGTGAAGTTTTTGAAAAAGGAAAAACGGTTATTTCTCTATATTTCCGCATACGTCAACGTCGGCAGAAACAGGATGCAAAACTATTATATGTCGGAATCAAGAGTTCAATCCGTCAGCAACTATTTGGTTAAAAACGGCGTCGAAAGTTACCGTGTCGGAACTTTGTTTTTCGGCGATATGATGCCTGTTGTCGATTTGCCCGCTACCCGTTTCGAGGTGGAAATCTGTGACAAAAAGAAATTTTAGAAAGTAAATAAATCTTATTTTTTCTTCAAATTAGGAAGAAACCATGTAATTATCCCGAGTAGAGGCATGTATGCGCATATATGATAGATAATTTCGATACCGTGAATGTCAGCCATTTTGCCGAGTATGGCAGAAGCGATTCCGGCGATTCCGAATGCAAATCCAAAAAATAATCCCGACACAAGTCCGAGTTTGTAGGGCAATAATTCCTGGGCGTAAAGCAAGATAGCCGGAAAAGCCGACGAAATAATCAGCCCAATGAAAAAACTCAAAACCACAGTCCAGAACAGATTGACGTGAGGCATCAGTAAAGTGAATGGCGCAGCTCCAAGTATCGACGCCCAAATCACATACTTTCGTCCGATTTTGTCGCCAATAGGTCCGCCCATCAGAGTTCCTATCGCTGTAGCGCCGAGAAAAACAAACAAATAAATTTGCGAATCCTGTATTTCGACATTAAATTTCTCAATCAAATAGAATGTGTAATAACTTGATAAACTTGCTACATAGACATATTTAGAAAAAATCAGCAACAACAAAATGGCGATGGAACAAACTACCGTTTTTGTGGGCAAAGGCGATTCCATCCTGACTTTCATGGTAGTTTTTTCCTCTCTGAAAATCTGTAATCTGTTTTTATACCAACGACATACGGGAATAGCGACAACAATGGCAATAACCGAAAGAATCGCAAAGAAAGAAATGTACTGGCGACCATAAGGCGCTGCTAAAAAGGCAACTAACAAAGGTCCGAGCGCTCCACCGAGATTTCCTCCGACCTGAAAAAGCGACTGTGCAAATCCGCGTTTACCGCCGGAAGCAATGGACGTCAGGCGCGAGGCTTCGGGATGCAGCGTCGATGAACCTATTCCTACCATAAATACCGAACACATTGTCCAGAACATGGTTGTGGTAAAAGCCAGCGAAATGATTCCTGCCAAAGTAAAACATGTTCCCATGGGTAACGACCAGACGTATGGACGTTTATCGTATAAAAATCCGATTACCGGCTGAAATACTGATGCCGAAATCTGATACGTTAATGTGATTAAGCCGATTTGACTAAAACTAAGCATCAAATCGTTCTTCAATAATGGATACGATGCCGATACTGCTGACTGCAATGCATCGTTTAATCCGTGTAATATACTTAAACTAAGTAATATGCCTATCGACGGCGCAACTGTTTTCTGTTTCATAAACACTGCAAAGATAATTGAATTTTATTTGATGAAAATTTCAATCAATCAAACGATGATCGATTTTTTTTTCGATAAAAAAAATATTACTAATTTTGCCCCAAAAACAGTAGATATGAAATCGGAAAAAAATGTGAAGTCAGACGAGACTGAGAACAGAGAAAGACAGTTAGTATCATTTGATTGGGCAGTAAAACGTTTATTACGCGACAAAGCAAATTTCGATGTACTGGAAGGCTTTTTGAGCGAATTGTTGAAACGGGAAGTCCGGATAACCAACG
>JAISXV010000242.1 GCA_031270335.1 Prevotellaceae bacterium
AAAAATAATTAAACTTCATACTTTTTCTCACCTGTCAGAGATAAATTTCTCCTTAGAGAGAAATTTATTTTTGTTTAGAGAGAAATAAATTTCTATTTAGAGAGAAATTTTCTTCTGTCTTGATAGAATTTTCTTCTGTCTTCACAAGCGAAATAATGGCGCAAAGTTATGAATTATTTTTTTAATAACAATAAAAAAATTAAAAAAATTTGATTAGGATTCGTAAAATTATTGCGTCTGAAGAAAATCCCGATTATTGATGCTATGACTATAAAGAACGCCGATAGGCGTTCAAAATGAATAACCCCGAACAAGCGTAGCGCAGTTCGGGGGTTAACGCAACAACATACATCAACTCCGTAGAAGTTGAACTGCTACGCAGTTCCGAAGAGCCGACGACATATCCCGATTAAGATTAATAGGATTAAAAGATTAGTAGGATTGCCTGCGGACGCAAGAATTTTGTCCGAAGGAAATCCCGATTATTGATGCGATGACTATAAAAACCTTAGTAGCTTACGATTACCATTCTATTCAACCTTATTTTCGACCAATAAAATAAGGTACAGAGCTGGGGGATCATGCGGACTACGAAGGTGTTTTTCAGGAAAATAAGGTTTTTTCATTTAATCCCGATTAAGATTTGTAGGATTGTAGGATTAATAGGATTGCCTTCGGACAAAAACCTTAGTAGCTTACGATTACCATTCTATTCAACCTTATTTTCGACCAATAAAATAAGGTTACAGAGCTGGGGGATCATGCGGGCTACGAAGGTGTTTTTCAGGAAAATAAGGTTTTTTATTTAATCGCAAAAAATCTGTTGTGGCGTATGAAAGCAATCCTATTAATCCTACAATCCTACAAATCCTAATCGTGAAATCCTGTTAAATCTTTTACTCCTGTAAATCATAATCGTCATCTATACTGTCGAGAATTGGTATCGGTTCCATTTGTGTTGTATCTAATTTGAATAATGATCGTAAAGTATCGTCAGTCACATTTGGTATCAGGCGGCGATTGATTTTTCCGGATGATTCGTTGAGTATGTCGTCAATACTTTTCCTGAGTACGTCGTGCATTTGCTGACGCAGATTGACGACTGCGGACTGTAATGATTTTTCTTTTACCGGCGTAAGGAGATTTTCGTATTTCCGTGATGCGATACGATAATGAATATCGTCGGGATTGCCCCAGAGATTAAGTCCGATTTTTACCAGCGGGACGGGCCATTTGAGTATGGATATGTGATACTGGAACGACAAGTCAAGATTTTGCGCGCCGCCTACCGCCGCCACGTAACGGTCTATAGACAGGGCAAATGGGAAGACCATGATTTTACCGTCTTCGAGTATCATATCCACCGATATGCTGTCGATAATATTACGTTTTTTATTTTTGAAATGTAATTTTTTAGCAATAGTCGAAAACGTTTCACCGTCGAGCAATACCATATTTTTGCCTTTGATTTGACAAGAGGCTGTAGTTTGAGGCATTATCAGGTTCGACAACGAATCCAATTCCGCTATGGCTATGATATTACATTCAGCCAGTCCGTCGAACGATCGCATCATCGGCGTCAATGAATCGAGTATCGGAATTGAGTTTATCAGTTCTCTGAGTTGTACCCGTTCCATACGAATATCCAGACCAGTGTATGCGCCTTTGGTTGTTGGCGCTTTGTAAACCATCGAAAAATCCATATTGCCGATACCGGATTTTATTTGCAGGTTGGGTATCCTAACAGAACGGTTGCGGACGATGATTTTCCCGTTTGCCTGCTCCATGTTCAGTTTGCCGTATTTGACTTTTTTCATGGCGACATCCAGTTCCATGTCGATGTTTCGTGGCACGACAAACAGTCCGAAAACGCTGTCTGCCGACTGGTTCGACAGTTCTATCGGCACAATGCCGGAGACAGAATCTTTTCGTTCTGCCGGCTGTGACGAATATACCGAACCGGCAGCCAGCGCTTTGATGATTTCATTGCAATCCATCGAATCGATTTTCGCAGAAATGTTTGCTTTTATTTGACCGTTGTGCAGCAAAGCCCTTCGTATTCCTTCGATATCTCCGCTCAGCCTCATGTCCGATTCTCCGGCTTCAAGACGGGTATGTTTGATAGAGAGTTTATCGGACGTAAACGTTGCCGACGACCGGTTCAAGCATGCAGGTAATGGAAAATACGGGCTTGTCATACGGATATTTTCACAAGCAAACGCTCCGGATACATTCCATTTCGAGAGGAATTGTTTTGTTTCGCCTTCCTGCAGTCGAAATTCTACAACAGAAGTATTCCGGTTAGCGATAATCATCGAATCCATTAAGATTTTCCGGCGTATTGAATCATCGGCGGTTAATTGCCTTGTAGGTCGTGTTTTACGTGGATGCAGATTCAACGATAAGACGAGGCTGTCGATATGTCCTGCGAAATCGGGCATACGTCCGCGCATACTGTCTGACGAAATGCGCGCTGTCCATTCCGGTTTCGAAGCGTCGCCGGCAAACGGCGCTAACTTCGCAAAAGCGGAAATCTTCGCAGCCTGTATCTGTATTGAATCAGATGCAGTCAACTGCAAGTCATTCAGACGTGCAAATACGGACATTTCTGCTATTGCAGCAGAATCCTTCGGCTCTGAGGTATTGAAAACGGCAGACAATTTTCCGGTTTGAAGAGCAAGATCTTCTTTCCAGTTTAATCTCAAACTGTCGATATCTGCGCTTGCTCGCAACAGAGTTGAAATCGAAGATCCGCGTATGCTGTCGGCAACATTGCTTCCAAAACGGATTTTTGCCAACGGCGCAAACAGGTCTATTTCTTCTTCGGGATAATTGAATTTCACACTATCCACATCAATATTGCCTGTAAGATTGACTTTTCCGAAGTTGGAAGCAAGGACATCGTCAACAAAAAACTTCCCCTCCACATCTGCCTCAATTGTTCCTTTTGCAGTCATCACACTGTCGGATAAAAACAGCAGTCCCAAAATTTCGAAATCAATGCCGGCGTCGATTTTCGTATCAACAAAGGGGTTTGTGAATATATCTTTAAACAGACCGGACATTTGCAACCGTATAAACGAATTTTGCAGGTTAATATTTTTCACGCTGATATACGAAGGCGCATTGTTCATTAAGTCAATTTCGGCATTACAGTCGATTTCTATTTTTTGCAGAAGCGGTTTTTCAGGATATTGAGGATCGAATATTGCGCCGTTTTTCAACAGTAGCGATACAGCGCATGCAGGATACTGATTTTCTCCAAGATAACCGTTTATATTTCCCGAAAAATCGAACGAACCGGCAAAATCAAATTCTGTCAAATTTAAGATATGTTTGGGAATGGCGTTTACCAAATCGGCAAACGACGAGGCATGCAGTTTGAAGTTTATTGCGACATTCATCATGTTATCAGCTGTATCCCGTTGCACTGTTCCGTCAATATCAAAGTCTGCAAATCCAATCGACAGGGTTGAACGTTCGACGTCGAAGCGCTGATACGACTTGTCGCTCAACAGATGCGTTTTGAGGGTGAACGGAAGTTTTGATGTGTAGGATTTCTCTTCATACAAAGTTGTAAGAGCCTGTATTTGTAACGATAAATCTACGTCTGTCGGAGTTCCTTTGGCGCTAAGTTGCATACTGTCGGTGGCAACGAACAGCAATTGTTGACGGTCGTCGTAAACTACGTTAGCGTCGGCAATATGTATGCTTTTGACGGTTATTTCGGGCAATATTGTTGCCGAATCGGTAGTGTCGCTGTCCTGAGGAAGGATATCCCAGTTGCTTTTCCCATTCGGACTTACATACAGATATATGACAGGACGCTCCATTCGAACATGATTGATTATCAAACGATTTTCGTTGTACAGCAGCAAAGGATTGAACGAAACCGAACAGTCGTTAAACGTCAGCAGCGTGTCTTGCGGACATGCGAAGATACTGTCGTTATGAGTGATAACACTTCCGTTTCGCAAACGAATACCAAAATTCGGAAAAGTACTGTAGAAAGTCAGTTCCACCGATTCGCAATCCAAACGCGCATCCAAATACTCGTTAGCATACTTCATCACAATCGGAGTGATGCGTTCAGGCGTGAATACTATATATATAGCCGCACTGACGGCAAGTAATGTAAAAGAAAGTAATCCGGTTATAATCCAAAAAACGTATTTGAAAAATCTGCGGTTTTTACGCTTTCTCAATATCGAAGAATCCTGTTGAATATCCATTACAACAATTGTTATTTTAGTACATATACAAAATTTACACAGAATTTGTTGTTATGACGGATAAATATGGCGTATCATCCCATGCGACCAAGCGCCATCGACAACTGTGTAAAAGTAACATCTCCGGAGAAAACCGTTGCGACGACATTACAGTCGCCCTCGTCGGTATCGGCAACAGTCAGCGAAACAAATATTACCGGATATTCGACAGGATTTATCGACTTGAAATACCGCACTTTCGCAATCTTTTTCAGGACAAGCCGGCGATTGCGATTTTCTGAGACCAGTTCTTTCACAATTTGGATAATACATACGCCCGGAGTAACCGGATTTCCGGGGAAATGGTCTTGATAGATAGAATGTTTGGCATTGAGCCGGATAGAATATTCGGTATGGTTTTCATCATATCCGGTAATACTTGCGTAATCGAAAAAATCGTATAAAAGTTTCATGCTGTTTAAAATGTAATTAATTAAGAATCAATCAGTGCGATTTTCATACTTCCGTGGGCTATCAGTTCGTTGTCGATATTTACTTTAGCCTGAATCATGAGCGTCGAAAATATTTCGGCGGTGATTTCGACGCTTGTCGTCAATTCTTCGCCAATATGCGGACAACGTTCGATAACAAGGTTTTTGATTTCGCCGATAACGCCGATTCTCACGCCTTTTTTGTCGATATATTTTCCGATGTAACCCATTCGAGCAGCGGCTGTTTGCGCGATATTTTCGATGATTCCCGATTCGGAAAAGATATCATCATCGACAAAGATATTATCCTTATCGACAGTCATGGAAGAGACGACGCTCGTTTCGTCGATATGCCGCAACCAGTCAATCATCACAAACTTACCCTGTTGCGGCAACAGTTCTCTTACGTTTATATCATTCATCTCATCATCATTCATCGTTCAACGTTCATACTTCATCGTTCATCATTCAACGTTCATCGTTCATACTTCATCGTTCATCCTCGTTCTTCGTTTTTTTTGACGGCGATTTAAAGACCTCGTCGCCGACAGGTTGATTCAGTGTTTTATCGATCAGAGTATAAAGCGTATAACTTCCGTCGGCTTCTTCCATACGCAAGGTGGAGAGCGTCAAATTGAGTTTGTCGTACTGTAAAACAACCTTATTGATAGCGCTTTTTGCCTTCTTTTTCAGTTTCGCCGTAATGATATAATTGTCGGCGGTTTCTTCGCTCGACAGCGTAACCCCGTCAATCAGTGACACATCGCCCTGCAAACACGACGAAAGGATATTCTTCATTGTCCGCGCTTTCGAACTGGTTTTTGTCGATGCCTTACTTTGTTTTCCCGCCGCTATCATCACGAGCTGGTCTTTGTTTATCAGCATCAAGTCGCCGTCGGGCTGTTCGTACTTCATCAGAAGACGGTCGGGCTTGTTGTAGAAGAACTTACCACTCGATGTAACGACTTCGTTCATGAACGACAAATGTTTTGTTTGAACGAAATTACTTATAATAGAAGTACATCTGAGATTTGCCTGCCGTATTTTATCAATAATCGAAACGACAGAATCGTTTTGTGCGTTTGCTGCAACGCAACTGCATAAGAATATGCAAATTAAAACTTTTTTCATCATATATAAAAATCCTTTAACAAATTATTCATACCAACAATTTTTGCACAGGTAAAAAATGAAGTCATCGAAACGCCCAGAATACCGTGCAGGTTTAGATTTTGTCCCGACAAAAACAAATTCGGTATCTGCGTTTGAGGCGCGATAATTGTGCCGAGTGCGTCGTTGTAATCTTTCCGGATTCCATACGCCGAACCGTTTTGCGTTCCTGTGTAGTCCCTGTATGTGAGGGGAGTACTTGTGTAAATCTTTTCGATACTGTCTTTCAGACCGGGAATCCTTGTCGAAGCAAGTTCGATGCACGATTCCGCTTTTTGCTGTTTAAACATCTCATAATCAACGCCACGTTTGCCGACAACAGTATCCGACCATTGAGCGACTTCGTCCCAATACATCGGAGTAAGAATATCAATGTTATCCGTATAAATTCCGTTGCGAGGCGTTTTGTAATTGATTAATATAGAATTTATTTCGCCCGATTTGTCGGGTTTACAGTCCCAGATACTGTCGCCGTTTCTGTAAACGAAAATATTTCTGTTGAGATATGGCGTTGTCGATTCTTTAAGTTGCAGATGTACAGTGAATATCCCGAAAGTATTGGGGATCGACGAAATTCTGTTGCGATACAGTTTTCGGATATAACGGCTTTCGGGAATCAACGTCAGCGTCTGCGCCGGATGTATGTTCGAAATGACGTATGTACCTGATACTTGTTCACTTTCGTTGTATTCGACAGCGCTGATTTTGCCGTCGGTTTCAATCAGTCGCGTCACTTTTGCTTTTGTAATAATGTTGCCGTCTTTTGCACGGATATAATCGGCGAGTTTATCGGCAATCATCGAGCCGTTGCCTTTTAACTTCCACGTACTCTGAATGAAAGAGTTGTTAATCTGAGCAAAAACGTATAACGGAAGTTTTTTTGAACACAATTCCATTGTCAGCGAGCCGCCCGAAAGTATATTTCGCAGAAGAGGGTCATCTATTGTCTGTTGCAGAAACAGATACGCCGAACTTTCGAACAGCGCCGAATTGCCGTAATCGCCGGTGAAACTGTTGAAAATATTGTCGCCGATTTGTTTCAACATGTCCGTATATGTCTCAATCTGTTTACGTTGATGCGGGAAATCATTTGCCAGAGCGTCGGCGAAACGTTTGTGTCCCGATGCAAGAAAAAACGGATTTCCGGCTATAACGACTTCGGCAAAAGCGTCTTCGTCCAATTTGTGCCATGGCAAATCGAGCAAATCGAAATAACTGAACAGTTTATGCAGCGACTGTCCTTCGTCAAGCCCTCCAACATAGTGAAAACCGGTGTCGAACACCGATTTACCTCGCCGGAATGTTTGCAGACAGCCGCCGATTTGCGCATTTTGTTCAAGAATACAGACTTTGTACCCTTTTTTCGACAGGATATATCCACATTCCAAGCCGCCCAGCCCGCTTCCGATTATGATTACGTCGTACTTCATTGTTTTATTTCCATTCTGCAACCGGTGTTTTTTCCCGAAAAGGCAATTCCGAGCAGAAGCCGTTTGCCGGAGTATTTATTGTAATAACGACGGTCGTGTATCTGCGCCATGGCTTCGTTTAAAAGGACTTCGACCGTCTTTTCGGCAGAGTATTTTATTTCGGCGACTACGGTTAATCCGGGTTGTTCCCAGACGGCGTCAGAACGTCCGCGGTCGTTGTGTTCCTCTGCCCGGATCTTGAATCCGATCAGTTTCATCCATATCAGCATTAACGAGTGATAATAATCTTCGCACTGAATATGAATGTCGTAGGGAACAGTAGCAATCAT
>JAISXV010000254.1 GCA_031270335.1 Prevotellaceae bacterium
GGAGGCATTGATTTGGAAAGTCGAAAAGGATTTTGTGATGAATGTGGTTGAATTTTGTAGATGATTGATGTCAAATATGCTGAAATACTGCAAAACAAATAATCCCCACTCGCCGGCAAAACTGGCGGGTGGGTTTTATGTGAGAATATTATGGATATCTATTATTTTCACTGTATTTGCCTCATGCAACAAAGACGAAGTTCCGGAGCCTGTCAGGATAGAGCGGACAGTCATTGTTTATATGGCGGCGGATAATGATTTGTGGGATGTTGCCCTTGTCGATCTTGAAGAGATGAAACAGGGTTATAATGAAACCGGAGTCAATCTCATTGTCTTGATGGATGTAGCCGACGAAACGCCTTGCTTGTTAAGAATAACCGAAGATGGCGAGCAGACGGTAAAAACATATTCGGAGTTCAACTCGGCGGATCCTGCCAATATGAACAGACTGCTTGGAGAAATTATCGAAATGTATCCTTCCGACAGTTATGGTTTGATACTGTGGTCTCACGGTAAATCGTGGCTGCCAGCGGGCGTGGAAACGAAATCCTTTGTTATGGATGGTAACCGGCAGATGAATATTCCGGATTTGGCGGAGGCTTTGCCTGTCCGGTTCGATTTTATTCTCTTTGACGCCTGTTTGATGGGCGCTGTTGAGGTGGCGTATGAATTGAGGAACAAAACGGATTATATCATAGCGTCTTCGGCGGAAACAATTGACAGCGGTTTCCCATACGATCTGGTTATTCCCGCATTAGTGTCGTCCACGCCGGATTTGCGGAAAGCGGCTGAGAGTTTTTTTGATTACTATCAAGAACAATCAGGAGCATTTCGTTCGGCGACCATATCTCTGATAAATACCAAAGAATTGGACAATCTGGCAAGAGTTACCAACCAACTGATTTCCGAACAGACATTTGACATTGCCTCTTTCGACAGAACTTCGGTACAGCGTTTGGATGTTTACGAAGAACAATATACATTCGATTTTCTGGATTTTATCACAAAAGCGTTTCCGGAAGCGGATAAACGTCCATTGATTGAACAACTCGAAAAAACAGCCTTGTACAAGGCTCATACGGCGGAATTTATAGAGATGTACGAGATAAATACATACTGTGGATTAAGTTGTTATATTCCTCATATCGGCAGAAATGATTTAACCGATTATTATAAACAGTTAGGCTGGTATCAAGCCGGCGGATACAACAAATTATTTTAGATTTACGATTTTAGATTTACGATTTTTGAAATATGAAGATAAAACTTATTTATTTGGTAGCATTAATATTATTGACATCTTGCACTCGTTATTCTCCGGAAATAGAGACAGTCTTGCAACAGGCGGGGAATAATCGCGGTCAGTTGGAAAAGGTATTGGAACGCTACAGTCACAATCCTGCCGACAGTTTAAAACTTCGAGCAGCGGAGTTTTTGATAGTCAACATGCCGGATAAATATTCTGTAGAATACGATGTTCCATTTGAGAATTTGATGGCATTTTGTATTCGTATGAAAGGGATAGAAAGTCAAAAGGATGCACGCGAGGCTTACGGATCAATGGAACCGATAATAAAATACGATGTGAAATATATCACAGGCGATTATTTGATTAACAATATCGAATTGGCCTTCAAGGTTTGGGAAGAACAGCCATGGGGCAAAGATGTACCGTTTGACGTCTTTTGTGAGGAAATTTTACCGTACAGGGTAGCAAACGAACCTTTGGAAAACTGGCGAAAAAAAGCCCTGACAAGTTATGCCAAATTAAACAGTTCGTTTAAGACTCAGCCCGGAATAACAGTCATGGAAGCCTGTTCTCAAGTTAATTCCCAACTGCCGCGTTTTTGTTTGTCCACAGATGTGCCGGAGATGAACTTTTCTATGATTATGGCTACAACGCGCGGCATGTGCGACGAAATGGTCATATTAGCTATTTTCACTATGCGTGCATTGGGTATTCCCGTATCGAAAGATTACACACTGAAATGGCCCAACAATTATGCCGGACATTCGTGGAATTCAGGCTACGGAGGCATGGACAAACGTTTTTCCTTTATGGGAACAGAAAGCAATCCTGAACAGGAAGGACATGTTTATCGTTATACATCTAAAAGTAAAGTTTACCGGCAGACCTTTGCAAAACAAAAGCATATCAAAGCCGACAGCAGTGATATTCCTCATGCCCTGCACGACTGGTATATGAAAGATGTTACACACGAATATTATACCAACGATACTCTTCTCCGTCACAAAGGCTACTGTAAAGTTGAAATACCTGTCAAATATCAGCCCTCCAAAAACACAGGCTACGCCTATCTTGCTACCAGAGGCATAGATAAATGGAATATTGCAGGCTGGGGCGAAACCGATACTAAAACTGTTGATTTCGGTATGATCGGCAAAAATATCATATATCTGCCGCTATATTGTGAAAATGGCGTTCAAAAGCTTGCCCATTATCCTTTTCGAGTTGATGATAATGACAGTATCCATATCTTTGAGCCTGACACAGGCAAATACCGGCAATTCATTGTTACGGAAATATCTTCTCCGGCTAACAATTTGATACAACGAATGGAGCGTGGTATTTTTGAGGGTGCAAACCGAAGCGATTTTTCCGATGCGGAAATGTTACACACTGTAAAAACGATGAGCGGAGCATATTTCCATACCGCCGACATCCGAAATCCGAAACAATATCGTTATATTCGCTATGTCTCGCCTAAAAAAAGTTACGGCAACGTTGCCGAAATAGTATTATATAACGCAAAGGGGAAAAAACTTAACGGCAGTCCGTTTGGTTTTCCATGGCGTTCGTCTGTAGATACGACTGCGACTTGTGAAGCTGCATTTGATGGAGATATTTTCACTTTTTATGATGCGGCGAAACCTGATGATTCGTGGATAGGTCTGGATTTAGGCAACCCGCAAACAATATCTAAAATAAGTTATTTCCCGCGTCACGAAGGTAATCACATTTATGAAGGACATACTTACGAGTTATATTATTGGGAAAATGATTGGCAATTATTTGAACAACAAGTAGCGACAAAGCATTTTTTAGATTTCCGGATTCCTGTCGGCGGACTGTATTATCTAAGGAATGTTACAACAAACACTACCGGCACATGGTTTACGCTGAATAAAAATGGAGAACGGGTGTGGATAAATAAATAATTAGACTTCTTTGAAAAAAAATAGATACAATGAAAGTAAAATTTTTGACGCCGGCAACGTTTTTTACAGTAAGTTTGGCTGTATTGTGTTGCATTACACTGTTTTTCTCTTCCCGTCATTTTGTCAGTCATGAAATAACCCCAAAATGGTTTGGAATGATTTCCGGAGTG
>JAISXV010000271.1 GCA_031270335.1 Prevotellaceae bacterium
TTGTCGAGCAGTTGTTTCCATTCTTTCAGCGAGCGAATGTCGTTTTCGTGTAACAGACCGCGCTGGTCGGGCGGAATATTCAGCAGGAGATTAGCTCCGCGTCCGACCGATTCCATGTAGATTTTAAACAGTTTCTCGGGCGTTTTCACTTTCGAATCTTCGGTTTCGTGATAGAACCATCCCGGACGTATTGACACATCCACTTCGGCGGGAATCCACGACCGTCCGTTTTCGTCGCCATGATTCAACAGCCGTTCGATGCTCGGTTTTCCCGGATAAAGCGTGTCGATATTGATGAGATTCCAGTTTGGGTCGCCGACGAATCCGCTTTCGTTGCCGCACCAGCGAATATCGGGACCGGCGTCGCTGAACATCACCGCTTTCGGAGCCAGTTCACGTACAATAGCGTGAGTGTTTGCCCAGTCGTAATACGTTTTGTTGTCGATTTTCCGGGTTTCCCTTGCGCCGCCGTAGAAGCCGTCGCCGCCGTTTGCACCGTCGAACCAAACTTCGAATATCTCTCCGTAGTTAGAAAGCAACTCGCGTAACTGATTGCGGTAGTACGTGATATATTCGGGTTGAGCGTATTGAACGCTGTTTCTGTCCCAGGGCGACAGATATACGCCGAACTTCAACCCGTACTTGCGACAAGCATCGGAAACCGCTTTGACAACATCGCCTTTTCCGTCCATGAACGGAGAGTTTTTGAGCGAATGTTCGGTGTATTTGCTTTGCCACAGGCAAAAGCCGTCGTGATGTTTACAGGTCAGTATCAAAGCTTTCAGACCTGCTTCACTGATGTTTTTCGCCCATTGTTCGGCGTCGAAATCCACAGGATTGAATATTGCCGGCTGTTCGTCGCCATAACCCCATTCCTTACCGGTGAAAGTATTGGTAGTGAAATGGATAAAAGCATACTGTTCCAGCTCGTGCCAGGCAAGTTGATGTTCGTTTGGGACAGGCAATATTGCCTCCGGAGGAGTAACTTCATTCGAACATGATGTAAATGTACAAATCTGCAAATATGCAAATGCGTAAATAAATAAATGATATAAAACTCTCATAATATGTATAATTTAATTTAATATAATCCTAAATGTATTCCATCAATTTCAGCGCAAAGATAAACAAAAATATTGTTATAGCCGACAGCGCCGTCGTCAGCACTACGATATGCGCCGAGATTTCGCCGTCGCAACCCATATTTTCCGCCATAATGAAACTTGCCACCGCCGTCGGAGTTGCATACAGACAGAGTAATGCCGCAAGTTCGATGTCGCGAAATCCCATCCACACAAACACAATCATTGCCGCCAGCGGGATAATAACCAATTTTGCCAATGTGGCGACAAAGACCGTCATGAAGTTGTTCATCAGCCCCTTGAACCTGAACAGTCCGCCCATAACCATCAATGCCAAAGGCGTTGCGATTTTCGCTATTTCGTTCATCGGACTTTCGACAAACGCCGGAAATCGCAGGTTGATCGTTCCGGCAACGAACCCCGCAACACAGGCAAGAATCAGCGGATTCTGAAAAATGTTCTTTATTATCAGTAAAAACGGTATGGACGAAACAGGTTTTTTCTCCGAAAAGACGGTCAAAATCACGACCGCCGCAATGTTATACACCGGAATGACCATTCCTAAAAGCATAGTTATCGGAATGATAGCCTTGTCGCCATACATGCTTGTCGCCAGCGGAAGCCCGTAGATGATGAAGTTGCTCCGGTAGATGCCCTGTATCAGACTTCCCGTCGTGGCTCTGCGTTTGCCAAACAGCGGAACGACTATCAACAGTATCGCTATCACAATGATAATCCCCACAAACGCCGACAAAATCAGCCGAGTGTCGAACATGTCAATCAGCGAGCCGTCGAAAGTATTACGTATATTCTGAAAAAGCATCAGCGGCAAAGGAAATTTGAACACAAACCTGTTGGCTTCAGTCAAAAACGATTCCGACACAAACCGCAGTTGTTTCAATCCGTATCCCGTCGCTATCAGCAGAAAAAGCGGCAATACTACATTAACAGAAAATAAAAAATCGCTCATCCAATCATAATTTTCGCCGCCAAAGGTAAGCAAAAAAAATCATTTTCGTAAAAAAAAGAGTATGTTTTTTACTTTTTTATGTTACTTTTGCACCCTTGAATGAATGTGTTTTATGTATAAAATATTTATTATATTATTTCTTTTTATTGCCTGTACAGGTTCATTGACAGCGCAATCCGGCAATGGACGGGACGTTTTGAAACAAAATATCAGTTCACCGCCAATACCTGCCGAAGCAAGTTTTTGCGGCGAAAAAGTCCCTTTGGAATACTTTGACATCAGAGAATCGTTGGGCAGGGAATTAAACAGTTTGAGCTATTGGCATTCGTCGATGATATATACAATTCAGCTTGCCGGCAGATATATGGACGTCATCGAAAATATGTTGAAACAGTACGGCGTTCCCGACGACATGAAATATTTGTGCGTGGCGGAAAGCAATCTGCAAAATGTAGTTTCACCTGCCCGCGCCGCCGGATTCTGGCAGTTTTTACCCGGAACGGCAAAGGAGTTCGGATTGCAGATAACCGCCGAAATCGATGAACGTTACAATCTCGAAAAAGCGACAAAAGCCGCCTGCGAATACTTGAAAATGGCGCATAACAAATTCGGAAACTGGACGCTGGCAGCCGCCTCGTACAATGTCGGCATGACGCACATTGCCAATCAAGTAGCTGTGCAAAAACAAAAAAGTTACTACGACCTGCAATTGAATCAGGAAACGATACGATATGTTTACCGGGCTGTCGCATACAAATTAGTGATGACCGACCCGGAAAAATACGGATTCTGTATTTCTCCGAAAAATATCTTCGAACCGCTTTTGTATAAGGAAATTGAGGTAACAGGACCCGTCGATTGGATTGCTTTTTCCGAAAAACATAATACTAATTATAAACTCTTGAAAATTTTCAATCCGTGGATAATAAATATGAAATTGTCGACAGCCAGGACGTATAAAGTGAAAATTCCATTAAGAAGGACATAATTTTTCCGGTTTGCCTTTCCTTTTTTCCCAATCGGGCATCTCGGCAGCAAGAAGTTTGTAAAATGCCGAAGTATGATTGCGATGCAGCAAATGGCAAAGTTCGTGAATGATAACATATTCGATACAGGGTTTTGGAGCTTTAATCAGTTCTGCGTTCAAAATAATTTTACCTTTTGGCGTACAATTGCCCCAACGGTTTAAATATATTTATTTTTATCAATACCTTCTTTTTTTCGGTTCAATAGTCCAAGTACAGGTGCATTACTTACATTTTCTGGAATTGGTGCGAAACTTCCGCACCAATCAGAAATACACTATGAATGTGCAAATTTTCATTCACTTTTAAATCGCTCATTCCGAAAGAGCGTTTGTTTCCTTGCGATATGTCATTTTTTCGTTTCATTGTACCACCATATTGTACCACTTTTCACTTTATTATTTTCCATGAACCTGTTTTATCGGAACCGATGCGTTCGATTCTGTTGTATGATTTCAAGGTATTTAAACGTCTTATTACTGTTCGTCTTGATATTCCTGTTAGTCCAACTATTTCATTGACAGTAATACCAGGCTTTGTCTCTATAATATTCAGAATACGCATACTTACAGTGTCATTTACAGTGCCATTTACAGTGCCAATGTCTTTTTTGTTTGTTTCAATTATTTCAGTAATTTCGCCTCGATAGAGTTGCAGAGCAAAAGTCAACTTCCTTTCAACATAAAAGGAAATAAAATCTACAAACGCAATTGTCTGTTCAATAGTAGCGTTAACGCCATTAAATGGTTCTTTGCCGGTTGCCGCGTCACATTTGCCCAACGCATCAAGGTAATAACGACGGTCTGCAGATGGAATCACGATCATTGGATATCCATGCCGTAAAAGTATATAGTTAACGAGCAGACGTGCAATTCGTCCGTTGCCGTCTTCAAATGGATGGATACGAATGTAGCGATAATGAAAAAGCGCAGACAGTTCGATGACAGACATATTTCCGGCTTTTTCCTCTGTGTTATACCACGTAATGAGGTCGTACATTAACGCCGGCGTTTCTTCGGGAGAGGCATAGTCGAACTGTTCGCCTGAAGGGGTTATTACCGAATTAGGGCGAGTTTTATAAACTCCCGTATGAATTTTGTAACGATATTCTCCGTCGCTACTTACTTTATAGAAATCGCCTGCAAGAATTGTCCGGTTCAACTCCCGAATGAACGATTCCGACAAAGGGCGTTTCCTGTCCAACGCCTCTATTTTCATCATTTCAAGCCCAACGTTATGAGCTTTCATCTCTTCAAAATCGCGTATCAGTCCTTCTCCCTTGACTTTGCCAAAGAGAAGCAGCAGTTTGGTTTGTCCATAAGTTAATGTATTACCTTCCAAATGATTCGAGTTGTAATTGAAATCAATCATAAACTGCTGGTCCATTTTTTGTTGCAGTTCCGCTTGCAACGGTTGCAAAGAAAGCCATTTTTTGTATAACTGCTCAATATTTTCCTGTTTCATAATCATTTATTTACCATTTTCGCATTAATTCACGGACTATCAATATCCTAATTCTTTCAAATAAACAGCACATTATCAGTCTTTTTCCCTTTGTTAAAAATTACGATTGCTGCGGGGATGCCCGTTCCGAACAACAAGTTAGCAGGCGGTCCGATAACTGCTTCGAGAAGGTTTTTCTCAATGGTTTGTTTGCGAATTTTGCCTTCGCCTTCGCCTGCTCCACGAAACAAAACGCCATGAGGCACAACAACACCCACTTTGCCTTTTCCTTCGTAAGCCGTTTCGATCATGTGGCTGATAAATGCCCAGTCGCCCTTGCTCTTTGGCGGAATACCTCGCCAAAAGCGGTTATACTGATCATGTTCCGCCTCGTCGGCGCCCCATTTTTCGAGCGAAAACGGCGGATTAGCGACAACGGTGTCGAATTTCATCAAACGGTCGCTCTCTTTCAGTTTCGGCGTCCGCAATGTGTCTCCCCAGCGAATGGTTGCATTGTCGAAGCCATGTAGGAACATGTTCATCATCGCCAACGCCCAGATGCTGCCGTTCACTTCCTGACCATAGAGTGAAAAATTCTCATTACCAGCCTCTTTCTCCATCGACCGTTTCTTTCAGAAAAACGCCCGTTTGAATAACGGCAATGTCTTTTATATATACTTTCATAATAAAAACATAATTTCGACTACAAAAGTAAGTATTATTTTCTAATTGCAAAATATTTTTCAGTAAATGTCATACTGAACAAAAAGTTTTCAGCGACAAATTTTTTTCAATATTTTGGATAATATGCACAAATTTATCGACTGCCATGGTCTATAAAGTGAAAATTGCATCAGAAAAACATAATAAAATACAAATTTTTAATTGCCTGATAATCAAATATTACAAGTTTTTTCACAAAAATATTACAAGTTTTTTCACAAAAAATTTTGTTGATTCAAAAATACTGTTTACCTTTGCACTGCTTTTTGATAGCAAACGGGGCCTATAGCTCAGCTGGTTCAGAGCATCTGCCTTACAAGCAGAGGGTCATAGGTTCGAATCCTATTGGGCCCACGAAA
>JAISXV010000282.1 GCA_031270335.1 Prevotellaceae bacterium
ACGCCGGGCGATTATTGCGATATCCTTATCGCCATGAATCCTGCGGCGTTGAAAGTCAATGCACGATGGACAAAACCCACATCGACCATTATTGTCGATTCCGATTTATTTACCGAAAGGAATATCGAAAAGGCGGGAATCAAAAATGCTGACATCTTTGAAGAATTGAAACTGAACGACAGGCATATAATCTATGCCCCAATAACCACCCTTACAAAAGAATGTCTGGCAGATTCGGAGCTGGACAACAAATCCAAATCGCGCAGCAAGAACATGTTCGCTCTCGGAATATGTTTCTATCTGTTCAATCAACCATTGACTTACGCCGAAAAGTACTTTGAAAACAAATTCAGGAAAAAGCCACAGTTTATTGAGCCAAACAAACTTGTGTTGAAAGGCGGGTACAATTATGCCGCTAACATACAAGCTGTTCCGAACACGTACAAAATAAAGGTCTCGAATCCTAAAAAAGGCGTTTACCGGAATATTCAAGGAAATCAGGCGACAGCATGGGGATTGATTGCCGCTTCCGAAAAGTCGGGATTGCCATTGTTTTGCGGTTCGTATCCGATAACTCCCGCTACGGGCATCCTGGAAGAGTTGGCAATACGAAAAGATCTCGGCGTCAAAACCCTTCAAGTCGAAGACGAAATCGCCGGAATCTGTACGGCAATAGGAGCGGCGTTTGCTGGAAATCTTGCTGTTACAACCACTTCGGGACCGGGATTGTCATTGAAATCGGAGGCTTTGGGTCTGGCTGTCATGGCAGAACTTCCGGTAGTGATTGTCGATGTCCAGCGGGGAGGACCTTCGACCGGATTGCCCACTAAGACAGAGCAGTCGGACTTGTCGCAGGCGCTTTGGGGACGCAACGGCGAATGTCCGTTGATAGTGATGTCGGCGCAATCGCCTGCCGACTGTTTCGAAAAAGCGTTTTGGGCGGCAAAGCTTGCGGTAGAACATACAACGCCGGTGATTTTGCTTTCCGACGGATTTATTGCTAACGGGTCGGAACCCTGGCTGATTCCTTCGGTCGCCGATTTTCCCGACATCAAAGCGCCGATAGTTCCCGAAGGTACAACGGGTTATATGCCATACGCAAGAGACGAAGAACGTCTGGCGCGAGGCTGGGCGATTCCCGGAACTCCCGGTCTGGAACATCGTATCGGAGGATTAGAGAAAGACGCTCTCAAAGGCTCGCCATCGACTGACCCACAAAATCATCAACTTATGGTTGAAATGAGAGCGGCAAAAGTCGCGAAAGTCGCCAATTTTATTCCCGAACAGGAAATCGTCGGCAACACCGGAGGCGATTTGCTTGTAGTAGGGTGGGGCGGGACGTTTGGACATCTCTACACTGCCGTCACGCAATTGCAGGCGGAAGGTAAAGACGTCAGTCTGGCGCATTTCAACCACATCAATCCTCTGCCGAAAAATACGAAAGAGATTTTCGGGAAATTCAAACAGATAATCGTTTGCGAACTCAATCTGGGACAGTTTGCCAACTATTTAAGGATGAACTATCCGCATATCACTTTCGAACAGTACAACAAAGTGCAGGGCTTGCCTTTCACGGTAATCGAACTTACAGATAAATTTAACTCCTTATTAAATAACAAATAAATATGACAACAACAAAATATGCTTCGCAGGATTTTAAGAGCGACCAGGAAGTAAAATGGTGTCCGGGTTGCGGCGACTATGCCATTTTAGCGGCAGTACAGAAAGCTTTGCCCGAAGTGGCTGAAATATTGGAGTATAAAAAGGAACGGTTTACTTTTGTTTCGGGTATCGGCTGTTCGTCGCGTTTCCCATACTATGTTAATACTTACGGATTTCACGGTATTCACGGACGGGCGTCGGCGATTGCAACCGGAATCAAAGTGGCAAATCCTTTGCTCAGTGTCTGGCAAATCACGGGCGACGGCGACGCTCTGGCTATCGGCGGTAATCATTTTATCCACGCTGTAAGAAGGAATATAGACTTGAATATCATCCTGTTCGACAATCAAATCTACGGTTTGACCAAAGGACAGTATTCGCCGACATCAAGACTTGGAACAGTAACAAAAACCTCGCCTTTCGGGACTGTAGAACATCCTTTTGTCCCCGGCGAGATAGTTTTGGGAGCACGTGGCACGTTTTTTGCACGTACTCTTGATGTTGATATTAAATTGACAGCCGAATGTCTTGTCGCTTCGGCGAGACACGATGGTACTTCTGTTACGACGGTATTGCAGAACTGCGTCATTTTCAACGATGGAACGCACAAAGAGTATGCCGATAAGGATGTCAGGGAAGAACGGACAATCGTTTTGCATCACGGCGAACCGATGATATACGGTAAAAACAGAGATAAGGGTTTGATGATTGATTATGAGAATTTAAGGTTGAAATCGGTGAAAATAGGCGAAAACGGTATTACCGAAAAGGATATCCTTGTTCACAACATGGAAAATCCGAATCCCGGAATACACATGATGCTGGTAAACATGAAATTTCCCGATTTTCCGGTGGCGCTGGGAGTGATAAGGGCGGTGAAAGATTCGACTTATGACGACAATGTGCGTAAACAGATAGAGCAAAGCCGTCAACATCCTGCCTGTTCGAATGTTGACGAATTGTTACGAAGCGGTTCTACATGGACAATTGATTAAAATTTTTATACAATGAATAATATAAGATATGGACGACTAAAGCATTTAGGCACACTGAGTTTGCTCTGTTTATTGTGTTTATTTTTTTCGTGTTGCCGGAGAAAAGATGATACGCCTCCGCTAAAAACACGAACTGTTATTGTCTATATGGTCGGCGATAACACGTTGAACGGGTATGTTGACCCTGACATCAACGAAATGGAACGCGGCTGGAAAGACAGTTTCGACGGCGATTTGATTGTATATGTTGACCAAAAGAGAATTGCCCCGTACATTCTGAAAATATCTTCCGACAGGACAAATTCTGTTGTTTCCAAGGAGGTTATGAAGTATTCCGAGCAAAATTCGAGTTCGATGGAAGTCATGGAGAAAGTGATTTCGGATATCAAAAACATGTATCCGGCAAAATCGTACGGGCTGATACTCTGGTCGCATGCTTCGGGCTGGCTTCCGGCGCCGACATCAAGCATGACTAAGGCGTTCGGCGACGATAACGGCGAATATATGGAAATCACGGAACTCGCTAAACTGTCGGGAAAATATGATTTCTTGATCTTCGACGCCTGTGATATGATGGGCGTCGAAGTGGCGTACGAGTTGCGACATAACGCCGATTATATCGTCGGCTCGGTTACAGAAATTCTGGCGGGCGGCTTTCCTTATCACGATATTATGTCGTATCTGTTCGAGGAAAATGCTGATCTTGTGTCTGTATGTAAGGAGTTTATGGAATTGTACAGGTCGTACTCCGACGTCGAAATGCAGACGGCGGCATTGTCGGTGGTGAAAACCGGAAATCTGGATGATATCGCTTCCGTATCAAGAAATTTAATCCAAAGACATAAAAGCAAAATCGCAAGTCTTGACGTGTCGCAAATCCAAAAATACGATTCCAACGAAACGACACTGTTTTTTGACTTTCTTGATTTCATGGAACATATCGCAGACAATGACATCGAATTGCAAACTTTACGCAGTCAACTGTCATCGACAGTGATATTCGAAGATCATACTCCTTCGATTCTCAACGAGTTCGAAATCAAAAGAAGCAGCGGATTGAGTTGCTATATTCCCGGACGAAGCTCCGGACTTGATTATATGTACGGAAAAATGGCATGGTACAAAGCAACTTA
>JAISXV010000052.1 GCA_031270335.1 Prevotellaceae bacterium
ATCGTGCCGAATATGAAGATCCGGTTCCTTTGCTATACCAAAGCGGTTATCTAACAATCAAAAACTATGACGCCATATTTGACGAATACATTTTGGGATTTCCGAACGAAGAAGTGAAATATGGGTTCTTCAAAGAATTGATTTACGTTTATATGCCGGGGAAAAATATGCGAGGCGAATTTCGTATTGCCAATTTTGTAGAGGAGTTGTGGGCAAATGATGTTGACGGTTTTATGAACCGGATACGAGCATTTTTTGCCGGTATTCCTTACGACCTTAACAATAAGGAAGAAAAACATTTCCAGACAGTGTTTTTCGTTCTGTTTAAGTTGATGGGGCAGTTTGTCGAAGTGAAACCGCATTTTGCTACCAGTCGCGCCGACGCCGTTGTAACTACAAAAGATACAGTGTATGTCTTCGAATTCAAAATCACCGAAACCTCTACTGCCGAAAAAGCCCTGCAACAAATTGACGAAAAAGGCTATGTAATTCCCTACACCGCCAAAGGCAAACGGATAATAAAAATCGGAGTAGAGTTCAGCAAGGAAGCACGGGGAATAACAGATTGGAAAATAGAAGAAGAAAAAGAAATAATAATCAAAAAATAAACAACATGAAGCAATTAAGATTTTTTATTATCGTATTAATATGCCTGTTAGCCGGCATAAATACGAATGCGCAGGGCTTGAAAGCCTTCAAATTACCCAATGGATTAAGCGTTTACGTCTGGGAGGATGCGACTGCCCCCGACGTTTATGGGATGGTAACCGTAAATGTAGGGTCGAAAGACGACCCCGAAGAGTACACCGGTCTGGCTCACTATCTTGAACACATGTTGTTTAAGGGAACAGAGAAAATCGGAGCGTTGGATTGGGAAAAAGAAAAACCAATCTACGAACAAATCATCGCCAAATACGATGAACACGCTCAAACCGCAGACCTCGTACAACGTGACACTCTGTCAAAAGAAATCAACAGGCTGACTAATGAAGCAGCAAAATACAATATCACGAGCGATTTTTGGCGTCTCTCTCATGAAATCGGCGACGAAATAAATGCCGGAACAAACTATGATTATACTGTATATCACAGTTGGTTATCGTTCCCTCCGGGTGAAATCTACAAGTGGCTCGAATTAAACTCCGAACGATTGATTAATCCTGTTTTCCGAAATTTTCAGCCCGAACTGGAAACTGTATATGAAGAATATAACAAGTATCAAGACCAGGAAAACTACCGAGAACAAGAATTCGTTATGAATACCATTTTTCCCGGGCATCCGTATTCACGTCCGATTGTAGGTTTGCCCGAACATCTTAAAAATCCGCAGTTAAGCATGTTGAAGGAATTTTACCATAACTGGTATGTTCCCGGAAACATGGCTTTAATATTAGTGGGAAATGTGAAAACATCCGAAGTTTTATCGACGATAAGGGACAAATTCGGACGTCTGGAAAACAGACCTGTCCCCGAACGAAAATCGTATCCCGAAAACCCTGTAAAAGGACGAAAAGAAGTCAACGCCAAAATATCGCGTTATCCGCAAGTGATATTGGCTTTTCAGGGAATACCCGCTACCAGCGACGACGATGTCGCTTGGGAAATATGCACGTCAATTTTGTCTAATGCCGACCGTACAGGATTGATAGACAAATTAGTGATTGACGGCGATTTGATGGATGGATATGCCGGATCAGCCTCGTTTAAAGAAAGAGGACAAATATTAGTGGGCGCCACACCTTATTATGATATGAATCAGCGACGTTTCGAATCGTTGAAATCAACCGAAAAAATTTTGCTCAAAGAAATCAAAAAACTGCAGGAAGGCAATTTCGACGAATGGCTGGTGCAATCAATAAAGAACAAAATGGTACGCAGTTTTGAACTCCAGATGGAATCGCGTAGCATCAAAGCGCAAAGGCTTGCCGAAATTTTCTATTTAGGGAAAAGACCGGACAATTTATTGAATTACAAAGAGATTGTCGAATCTGTTTCAATTGACAAGATAAAAGAAATAGCAAAAAAATATTTCGGATCCGATTATTACGCCATTTTCTTGAACGAAGGGAAACCGCCGAAAGGTAAAGAACTCGAAAAACCTTCGTACAAGCCGATACAGCCTGTGCGCGGCGTAGAATCCGAATATTCGAAAACATTCAAACTGTTGCCGGTGAAACATTCAAACGATTCGTATGCCAATATGGATGATGTGAAAATCAAGCAAATCAACGACCGTTCAAAACTGTTTTACACGTATAATCCCGAAAATGATATCTTCACTTTGATACTGAAATTTGGAATCGGAACTGAAAAAATGCCGAAACTGGAATTGGCGGCTTCGTTGATGAACAATGCCGGAATAATGGGACAAATGACTGCGCAAGAGGTCAAACAGGAATTTAGCAATCTGGGCGCATCGTGCCGTTATACGGTGAACGACAGCTATCTTAATGTGATATTGGATGGTTTCGAAGCGAATCTGGAGGCTTCGTGCAATTTACTCACTCGTCAGATATTATTACCACAGTTAGACGAAAAACAGATGAACAGTTTGAAGGGCAGTTACATGCAAATGCGGATAATCGAAAAAAAATCAAACGAGCATCTCAGCAACGCTTTGAAAAACTATATGCTGTATAAAGACAAGTCGGATTATATCGACCGTCTTACAATGGAAGATATCAGTAATCTGAGCGTCAGTAATCTGACCGGCGAATTTCAGCGCGCAACCGACTATGAAGCCGAAATTCATTATGCCGGATCATTGCCCGTCGAACAGGTATATGATATTTTGAGTAAAAATCTGCCGCTCAAGCAAGGCGAAAAAGAAACTACATCGCCGGAAATAAAAGACAGAGCGATATATACCGAAAATACCGTTCTGTTTTTACCAAACAATGACGCAAAACAAAGCGACATTTATTTTTATATCGAAGGCGATAATTATAAAAATGAAAATACGCCTTATATTGACGCTTTTAACAGATATTTCGGCGACGGATTCAGCGGATTGATAATGCAGGAAATACGCGAATACCGTTCGATGGCATATACTTCACAAGGTCATTACATTGAGCCGAACGTCGAAAACAAAAAGGCACATTTTTATGGTTATGTGGGAACTCAAGCCGATAAAACTATAGACGCTATTGAGGTTTATATGGACTTAATAAACAATATGCCGCAGTATGCCGACAGAATATTGAACATAAAAAATTATATGAAAGGACGGGCGTCGATCGAAAAACCGCATTTCCGCTATGCAAGTCAGATATATCAGGCGTGGAAATTAAGCGGTTATACCAAGTCGCCGGCAGAAACACACAAGGTGGCTGTCGATAATCTTACGTTCGACGATATTGTCAGGTTCTATAACGAAAATATCAAAGGACGACCAGTGGTAATTGCTATTGTCGGCAATCCGAAAATGGTCGATACCAAAGCGTTGGAAAAATACGGCAAAGTGATTAAACTCTCAACGTCGAAAATATTCAGCGAAAAATAGCAATTAACAGTTCCCGGAGTTTGTCGGGCGAGATATTATTCTCAATTTTACCATTTTCGACATACGAAATCCATCCGGTTTCTTCGGATACGACAACGGCGACAGCGTCAGTTATTTCGGTGATACCGAGCGCGGCACGATGACGCATCCCGAAATATGCCGGAATATCCATGTTTTCGCTTGATGGCAGTATGCATCGGGCAGCATGGATTTTGTTGTTCAGGATAATAACGGCTCCGTCGTGAAGAGGAGCGTTCTTGAAAAAGATGTTTTCCAAAAGCCTGACGCTAATCTGAGCGTCGATTATATCTCCCGTTTCCACGTATATCTCCAACGACGAAATACGACCGATCACAATCAATGCTCCGGTATTTTTAGCCGACATGTTTGCACATCCTTCGGCGATAATCTGCGCCGTGACTGTCTTCATTTTAGCGCCGTCTCTATTCGAAAAAAAACGGCGAAGAATCGAATTACGCGAACGGTTGATGTAAGTTGTACCCACGTGCAGCAAAAAACGACGTATCTCCTGTTGAAACAGAATGATAAGCGCAATCATGCCGACGCCGATAAACTGTCCGAGTATCATACTCATCAATTCCATTTTCAGCGCCTTGACAAGTAGATAGACAACGTAAAACAGGATAACGGCGATGAAGATATTCAACGCCGCGGTGCCTTTGATTAGTTTATAAACTTGATAAAGGATGAATGTTACCATCAGAATATCAAGTATGTCGATGAACGAAAAATTTATAAAATCCATTTATACCGAATATTTATTTACCATGTCGAACACCTTGATTGTATCGTATGCTTCTTTAACATCGTGTACCCTCAAAATGTCCGCTCCGCGCTGCAAAGCTAATATATTTCCGGCAATTGTAGCGGCTAACGATTCATCGGGAGTGATATTTAGCAGTTTACAGAACATCGACTTGCGCGAAATACCGGCAAGTAAGGGCTGTTCGAGTATCTTGAAAGCGTCTAATCCGGCAAGAAGTTGGTAGTTTCCTTCGAGCGACTTTGCGAACCCGAATCCCGGATCAATGATTATGTCGGTTACGCCGGCATCGAGCAGTTGGTTCTTCTTACGGACGAAGTACGAAATTATCTCGGCGACAATATCTTCGTAAGTACAGTTTTCGGCGTTATGCATTGTTTTCGGCGTACCGCGCAGATGCATTGCGATGTAAGGCAATCCGTTTTTTCCGGCGTATGGAATCATCTTATCGTCGAAATCGCCAGCAGAAATGTCGTTCACAATGAAACTGCCAAACTCTTCGTAGAGTTTCCTGACGATGTTCGAGCGAAAAGTATCCACAGAAATAAAAACATCGGGGAAATGTTTCTTGACCAACGCCATTGTCGGTCTTAGCCTGCTGTATTCTTCATCTTCGCTGATATCGGCGGCGCCGGGACGCGACGAATATGCGCCGACGTCGATAATCGTTCCGCCTTCGGCAACAATAGTTTCCGCCCGTGTCAGTATATCTTTTTCACCCGACATACGGCTCTTCGCATAAAACGAATCCGGAGTAACATTCAATATCCCCATAACCACAGGCATTGATAAATCCAGCAATCTGCCGCCACAATTTATTGTCTTCTTTTTATTAAAAACCATATCCATGCAAGATTGTCAATTCAAAATGTTTTCTGTCAGCACTATCACTACATCATATTCCGGGTCGAGCAGACAACTGTTATTCGCCTTGTAGGTAATCTTGACGATTTTCACATTTGTAAGACCATGATAATTACCCGTGAGCGAAGAAACATTTTCGTAGATTTCTTTGCCGTTCATAACTACTGCGCCACTGGACGATTCTTTGATATAGAGCGGTCCAACAATTGCCGGATCAATGACTGCCGGATAATTCCAGTAGCCCCCTTGCGCCTCGACGCCAAACAGTTGATTGATTTGAACCGCTTCGGCGTATTTGTAGCAAATCACGACGGTATCCTTGTGTTTAAGCTGACGGGAATCGTTCAGGACTTCGATATATGCCTTCCGTTTCTGGTCGGCGACGCATCGGCTGCTGATTGTGTAGGTGAACGTATATATTCTGACAGATGATTTGAAGTCGCTTGTCGAGACTGTGCCGGCGGGAGATGTTATTGATATGCCCGGCATCTGACTTGTCCACTGGATATCGTTCGTTTTCACGCCGTTAGTGGTGTCGAGATACTTTGACAGATTGACGTTGCCAACGTCGGGACAGACGTGTACGCGAATATCCGGATAGTTCGGCGTCGGGTGCGCTGTGATACGGAGTGAGCCTGTAGCGCATTGCGAAGCAGGCAAACCGTTGTCCTTCACATTGTAAACGACGTCAAAGACATGACCGGCAATGCCGAGATATGCGTTGGGTTTAACCGTCAGGCTGACGGTCGAATCGGCAGCATTGACCGTCAATGTCGCCAATAGCGTATCCGCCGGATTGACAAACACGGCGCCGGTCAGGAATATTGTGCTGTTTTCAGGGTCGCTGTCGTTCAAAAGGACGTTGACCTTTGTCGTTTGCAAAGTTGCAGTAATACAAAATTCCGTTTCGTCGAGCAGCGTGACCGGAGCGTTGTTTGCGTTACATTCCATTATCGAAGGTTTGGTCAGACCCGTAGAAAATCGCAGCGCATAATTGCCAACAGTTACGTTTACGTGGAAGCCGTTGGGAGCAATACCCGTATTGTCGTATCGATCCAATAACGCCGTTGTCGCATTCGGGTTCGATATCACGCCAATATTCGAATCGTAAGCT
This sequence comes from Prevotellaceae bacterium, assembly GCA_031270335.1. GTDB lineage: Bacteria > Bacteroidota > Bacteroidia > Bacteroidales > UBA932 > JAIRLF01. The sequence continues at coordinate 6,268 of JAISXV010000052.1, forward strand.
AAT
>JAISXV010000072.1 GCA_031270335.1 Prevotellaceae bacterium
GCTGTTACGCCTTCGGGGACTTTTACGCTGATGGTCATCTTTCGTCCTTTCAGAGAAACGGAGACTTTGATTTCGCCGTTTACTGAGGCTACTGTTGCAGATGCTTCCGTTAACGTTCCCATTTGCGGGGCTACACGGAAAGTGCGGAATCCCGGCGAGGTGGGTTCGATGCCGCAGACTTTCTGGCTTAACAGCGTTAACGGACCACCGCTCCAGGCGTGGTTGATCGTTCCTCCGACTATTCCCCAGCCTTCGAAAAGCGTAGTTATAGTTTCGTACGACAGCATGTGTTCGTATCGTTCTTTCATTCGTTGCAGGGCAAATGCGGGTTCGTTCATGACAAACAGGGCTTCCAGCACATATTTTTCCATATAAGGACTGGCGTGGTATTCCTTTTTCAATACATTCAGCAAGATCGGGTATTTATCCTTCGACGCAAGTCCTGAAACAACAGCCATTGCCTGTGCACGGTCGTCGGTTTCGCCCTTATATCCGGGCGAACGGTAAGCGGCGCCTGTCCAGAATCTGGCGTCGAAATTTTTCTCCATGTTTTCCATCATTGTCCGGATTGTGTTTGCATCGGCATTCTTTTCAAGCAGCAGGGCGAAAGCGTATTCCGCTTTCAGCGCTAAGTAATACCAGGCATTAGTCAAAACGCCCATGTCGATATGCTCTCCCCAGTCGCCCCAGCTCCAGTTTCCTTTACGTTCAATCGCCAGCCCCTTACTGTCGACCTTCCACACTTCGTGCAGATATTTCTTCAAACGGTCGTATATCACGGGAACGAAACTGCTGTCGGCGCTGTAATAATATTGCGTGTAAAAGCCGTACCATCCTACCGCCGCCAACATTTGCAACGGCAATTCTCTATCCCAGTTTCCGGCGGGTACAGGGGAGAAAATGACGCCGTCGGTGCGTTGCCAGTTCATCAGTTCGTAAATACCTTTCAAGGCTAATTTATGCGACGAAGGAGTTAAGGCATAGAATGTTTCGCCGAGTTCGTTTACTTCGTCTCCCCACCATTGCGCACGTTCGCGGTCGGGACAATCCATGTACGTATCGCGCATGGTAACGTAGAGCGTGCGTGCGGCACGTTTCCACAGTTCGTTATAAAAGGGGTCGTTACAGCGGAAAGGCTCGATAAACTCCGTATCATATCCCGTTTCCCGATATTTCACGTCTAAGACTTCGACGCCTTTGGGTATAACATACCATACTTCGTGTCCATTCATCCATCCGAGGCTTTCATACTCCTGTTCGCCGTCGCGCGTTACATATTCGGCACGTACGTTGTTACTGCCTCCGCCGTCGTAGTGATCCGTCCGTATCCCTACGACTGCGCCTGCCGCGGCTTTTACTTTCAAGTACGGCGTAACATGGCAGTTATACGGTAAACGGCAAAACAGCGTATCTCCTCCGGCAGACTTCCTGATATTCGCATATCCGGTCAACCCGTGATCTTTCCACAGAGGTATCGGGCGTTTCATCAGTTGTCCGACAGGCGTGTCCGCGACGTCATGTGCGATTAGCGTACTGTACATGTTTCCGGAGAATGATTTTTTATTCCAGCCGGCGAGTTCCTGTCGTGCGTCAAAACGGATATTACTTTCCGGCAAACGGTAATTTGGATGAGGGGCGTCCGTATCTCCGTAAGCCTTGTATATCATTCCATTCCACGATATGTCCGAAACGATTTCCAGTCCGGGAGCCGTCGCTTCGAACCACAATCCCGCAAGTCCGCTGTTCACGTGACTGAATCCGTTCCGTCCGAAATGCCAGACAAGGATTGCGATTGTGTTATCTCCTGCAGTCAGATAAGGGGCGATTTCTACCTCGTCGTAATAGGTAGCATTGCGTGCAGGTCCCCGCTTCAATCCTCCTTCAAAAACGACTAACCGGTCATTGATCCAGAGCCAGTATTTTGAATCTGCTGCAATGCGGGCAGTAAGCGATTGCGGAAGCGCCGCATCTAATTTTATGTCTTTACGGAAAATAAACCAGGTGTTCGGTTCGCTTTGCGTATGTTCCAGACTGATCCATTTTCCCTTTGCGGGATTCGTCCCGCCACCCATAATTGATGCAGTAACAAACAATTGCATCAAAATAACAATAATAATTCCTTTTTTCATATTTGTATCATCTCTAAAAATTCGTTTTCGCTGATAATTTTTATCCCAAGTTTTTCGGCTTTCTGCAATTTTGCAGGACCCATTTTATCGCCGGCAATCAAATAATCTGTGTTTGAAGTAACTCCGGCTGCATTTTTTCCGCCGTGCTGTTCTATCAGTTGTTTCAGTTCGTCGCGTGGACGGCTGAAATTTCCCGAGACGACTATGTTTTTTCCTTGCAGCCTGTCCGACAAAATTTCGTTGTCGCCGGTTTCGACTTCAAATTTTAAGCCGGCCGCTTTCAGTCGCTCTATTATTGCGATATTGTTATCTTTAGTGTACCCCTTTCTTTGGACAGAAATTAATACTTTGTTAAACAAATTTTATTATAACATTTCTTTTCTGAAGAAGTGGTAAAAACCACCTCTTCCTGAAAAGTTTTTTTCTTTTTTCCAACTGCAAAAGTAGTGTCGTGTCACTCTTTAAATGTCGGATAAAGTCTGCGTAATTTTATCCTCGCATCTTCTGTCGTAAATTGCCAATTTATTTTAGCCTCCATATTGTTTCTTGCATTTTCCCATGCTTTTACTTCTTTTTTGATTTCTTCCATAGAATCAATTCGTCGATTCAAACATTGTCCCATTAACACATTTAATTCTATCTCTGCCATATTCAACCAACTACCATGTTTTGGGGTGTAAACAAAATCAAATCTGCTCCAAATTGCTTTTGCTTTTTCAGGAGTAAACGCTTCATAAAGAGCGCCGGCTTTGTGGGTATCATAATTATCCATTACCAACGTGATTTTTTCGGCGTCAGGATAATTATTGGAAATATCTTCTATAAAATATGCCCAATCAATTTTTGTTTTTCTTTCTGTAATTTTTACCATACGGTTTCCTCGCAACGGCTCATTGGATATGAAGATATTGCATACTCCTTTACGTTCATATTCATAGTCATGTTTTTCTACACTGCCCGGTTGGGCGGGAATCGGTTCTTTTGTCTCTCCTATAAGTTGTTTGGGGGATTCGTCCATACATACAACTGGTTGCATTGGATTATATGCTCGTTTATATATTTCCAATACTTTTTCCATATTTGCCACAAAATCACTGTTTTGTTCTGGTGGGATTACCCATCCTTCTGTTTTCCATGGCTTAATTTCGTTTTTTTTAAAGTGCGTCGAACTGTTTCATATGATAAACTATCCACATACTCTAATTCTACTGCCTTATCTGCTAACATTCTTAAACTCCAGCGAGCAAAGCCTTCCGGCGCTTTACTGCAACTTAATGCTAACAAATGGGCTTCCAAATCTCCATCTATTTTTCGCAAATATTCCCGATTTTTGGGATGACCGTTAAGTGCTATTTCTAATCCTTCTTCTACGAAACGTTGCTTTACTCGGTCTATTTTTCGCATGCTAACATGTAATATTTTCGATATTTCCGCGTTGGTGGACTTGATTTCTCCTTCTTTTTCGTTACTATTCAGTAATATTAACGCATTTAATACTTTCTGGCTCTTATGAGAACCTTTATTGACTATTTCGGTTAACTGTGACAATTCGTCTTCATGTAATGTTACTTTATACTTTTCCATATACTTTTTTGGGCGCAAAGATAAAACATTTTTGCGACTTTTTTAATGTGACATAACACTA
>JAISXV010000110.1 GCA_031270335.1 Prevotellaceae bacterium
AGTAACACTGTTTTATTGTTAGTATTGCGCACACAATAGCCGTTGATAAAAAATTCCTTCACAGCATAGACAACGTTCAATCGAGTATGCCTTGCCTTGTATGTAATACCGAAACCGCCGGCGCCGATTGTGCGTTCAATGACGTATGTTCCGTTTTGCAGAATATCGCCTGCTTTGAGTTCTTTAAAATTTGTATTATCCATGTTTTATGTTTTATTTATCTGTAAATCTGAAATTCTTTTACTCCTATACATCTATCGTCATACCATAATTCATATCGATATTGACCGGACGGATAATGACCGGGAGTATCATTACCCCAACCTCCTATTTTTATATCTTGAAAATTACCATAAGAACAAAACAAATCACTACTCCAGGTATAACCGTTTGGCGAACCGTCCCCTCTTTCTAATCTGCCGTATGCGTCGTATAGTTTGCAGTAAATTTTTTTCGACGATGATACCAATAATGATACACCCGTAATACTTGGAAATACATATCTTGCTTGCGAACTGTATATGGTTTTTCCGGGTGATACAATAACATTTCCGTCTTTATTTAAAACTCCGACTTTAATATCCGAAATAATAACAGGCGATATTTCTTCTATGGAATTCAATGTATTATTCGCTTTTGTCAATTGGTTTGTCAATCTCATGTTGTCTGAAAGAGCGTTGTCTAATTGATTTTGTAACTGTAACATATCTGCTTTTTGTTGCTGAATCATATAAACAAATACAATTACTAAAACAACGCTGATAACCGCAAATACCCAACCCCATACATTTTTCCCTCGTTTGTTGCTTGTTTGCGTTTCGATTTTATTGGCGCCGGATACATCCATTCGTGTTATTTTGGGGATAAGTGAACGTTCTTTTGCAACATCCCCCAATAAATCCTTTCTAAACTCTTGAATTGTTTGATATCTGTCTTCCGGTTTCAGTTGCATTGCTTTCATGACAGTACGGTTGGCGGCATCGGGAATGGAGTCGGCAAGAGTTTTTGGTTCGGGCATAGTCTCCATTGTACGTGTAGCGGCATCCATTGGTTTTCGCCCTGTCAAAGCAAAATAGAACACTGCTCCCAGCGCATAGATGTCCGAATAGGCGCCTTTGCGACTGTCGGCGGTATATTGCTCAAGCGGCGCATAACCCTTTGTGATGATAGAAGTATGATGTTGGGTTTTATCATGAACAAATTCACGCGCCGACCCAAAGTCGATTAACACTGCTTTGTTGTCGGGAGTAATAATGATGTTCTCCGGTTTGATATCGCGGTGCAGTATATCTTTCCCATGAATATAGTCCACTGCTTCCGACAGTTGGGCGATATAGTTTACTGCCGTTTCATAGTTAAGTTTACCGCTTTGTTCTACCATTTTTTGCAAAGTTATTCCCTCAATAAACGGCATTACCATATACGATGTGTTGTTTTCTAATAAAACATCGGTCACTTTTACTACGTTCGGATGATTGAGTTGCGCCAATGTTTGCGCTTCTTCAATGAATTTTTGACGGTATTTTTCGTACATTGCCGCGTCCATACCGGAAATTGATACGGTTTTGTTGTGAGTGTTGCGCACACAATAGCCGTTGATAAAAAATTCTTTTATTGCGCAACAGGAATTTAACGAACTGTGCCGTGCATAGTATGTAATGCCGAAGCCACCGACGCCAATTACCCGTTCGATAACGTATTTATTTTCTTGTAAACAAGTACCCGAAGGAAGTTCCTTACTAAAATTTGTATTATCCATTTTATTTATTCAAAAACTATTTCACCTTTTACATTGTCGATTTTATAAGATCCGAATCGTTCCAGCACGCTTTGACCGAGCAGGCATGAAGCGTTGGGATTTTCGACAACCGTAGCCTCCACATTGTTCAGAACCCTGTTGCCGAGCGTTACCGTCCGGAGATTGATTTTCATTCCTACGGATACTCTGCCTGTTGCATCCATGAAACGCTCTTCGCCGAGAACATCATTCTCGGTAAGCGTTCCGTTTTTAATCAGCACCATCACTTCTAACGAAGATATACAGATGCTGCTTGCGCCGGTATCAAACACAAAATTGAGTTCCTGACCGTTGATTTTTGCGGGAATGTATCGCACTCCGTTCTCTTCCCGCATTTTCACAACAATAGACGGCGTTGACGGCGGTGGCGGTGTTGTCGTCGCCGGCTCATTGTTGAGATATAAAGCAATCCCCAAAATTATCACAACAGTCGCAGCCACGCATACTGCCGGAATCAGCCATATCGACAAACGTGTATGAGATTTGTCCGTTGAAAAATAACTTTGCCATGGCAGCGAGGTATTTCCTATACGTATAACGTCGTTGTACGAAAGTTTCACTTCACCCGATATTTTTCTGTCGTTGACATAAGTTCCGTTGGTAGAACCGAAGTCCACCACACGAAAATTACCGGCGTCATCACGAATGATTTGCAAATGATGTCGTGATACCTTGCTGTCGTTAATCTTCACGTCGTTACTGCTGTGCCGCCCTATGGTTATTATTTTCATATCTGTTTATTTTGCGTTGTATCGTTTACGCCGGGAGCATTATCATTATCCGGACAATTCTTTTTTTCGTGCGACGGTTCTTTTTTTATTGAGTCCGTCGATTTGATTGTTTCCTCAGGTGTTTTATTTTCACCTGTTTTGCTGAAAAATATACCTGCCGATATTCCAGTTACCATAACCGCCGCCGCTATTATCGCATATTTTATCCACGACCGTCGTACGACATGTTTCTTCACCTGTTGAAAAGGATTTTTACTTTCGAACACGCTTCGTTTATGCGGGCTGCCTGTGATCAGCGCCATCTGGAAAGTAATGTTATCCGTTCCGCCCGCCGATTTTGCCAGCGACATCAGGGCGGTTTCCTTATGTTTCAAGTCCTTTTTTGCCGAAAGAATTTCCTGAATCAGCCTGTCTGACGCCATACCCGACAATCCGTCGCTGCAAATCAGGAAAATATCGCCTTTGGCAGGAAGTACAGGTTGCCGGCACACTTCGGGATTGAGGATTTCGTTTACACCCAATGCTTTGAGGATACGGTTTTTGTTGGGATGATTTTCGGCTTCAGCGTCGGTGATAAGACCCTGATTCACTAATCCCTGAACGTATGAATGATCTTGAGTAAGACGATGCAGCCGTTTTTCTTTCGCTGCATACAGATAGATACGGCTGTCGCCGGCATGAGCAAACCATGCGCAATCGTTCTGCAACAGCAGCACGCACGCCGTCGAGCCCATACCTTTCAGTTCGGGATGTTCCGCCGCCGTACCGATGATTTGCACATTGGCAAACTCAAGCGCATCTGTCAGCGACTGCCTTACATCGGGAAAAACTTCTTTCGACAGATACTGTATGACACATTTCACAGCAATATCCGACGCCGTAGCGCCTCCTGCATGTCCGCCCATTCCGTCGCATACCACGCAAAGATATCCGTTTGGCGTATCAGCTGTTCCACAAGAATCTTCGTTGGCTTTTCGTACCAGACCCGTATCCGTCGCCGAAACTATTTCAAATCCAATCTTATTCATTATTGCTTATTAATTGTTAATTATTAATTGTTAATTATTAATTGTTAATTATTAATTGTTAATTATTAATTGTTAATTGTAAAAGTATAATACCATTTCGCCCAGTCCTATAATGTCGCCGCTGTTGAGCATTGTTTGCTGCACAAATCGACCGTTGACAATTACTTTATTGGTACTTCCCAAATCCTGAATCTCAAATCCTGCGCCGGTGAACGTTATTTTGACATGATGTCGCGATACGCTTTCGTTCGACAGTATCAGATTATTGTCGGCTCCTCGCCCGACAGTTGTAACAGGTTGGCTTATATTGAAACTTTTCACGTCGTCGCCAATCGTATATTGCAGACGGGGATACAGATTCTTTGCCTGCATGATGCGTAACAGTTCAGTTTCACGTTCTTTTGCCGCCAGCGCTTCGTGTTCCTGTTTTGTTTGCCGGATATCTTCTTCGAGGGCTTGTATTTTGTTGTCGGCAGCCTGTTGTTCCGCCTGTTGCTTTTGCATCAGCGTTTCCAGTTCGCGCTTACGTTTGATTTTTCTTTTCCCTGCGGCTCGACAAATAAGAAATATCGCCGCAGCCAACAACAGCAAACAGCCCAAGCCTGCAAATATAACCGTCGTTTTATGTTCTTTTACCCAGATTGTTAGGGAAAACGGCGGCGCAACATAATTCAACGAATATTCCTTACCGTTGACGCTCCACGTGATGAGATGCGATTTTCCGTCACGTGGATATTTCGAACGGAACGAAACACGATAATCCTGTCCGTAATGCCGTTCGTTCATTTTGTTAAAACACTCCGACAACAGTTTTCCGGCGACAGTTGTGTCGGCGGTTTCTATCTTTTGCCCGAAAGTGCGAGCGCATATTCCGTCGATATTGGTACAGTGTTCGCAATGCGCTATGGGATATTTTACTAAATATACCGGTATTTTCAGTTCTATTGCTTTCACATCTGCAAAATCGCCTTGCCCTCCGTGTTTGTCCTGATTGCTTCCGGCGGTGATTACCACTAATATACGTACACGGTCGGCAGGTTCTTTTTTCAGCAGTTCGATACCTTCCTCAATTGCCATATACAATTCCGAATTGACTTGTCGGGAGAAAAAATCGTATTTCGACGAAAAATCCCGTACAGCCTGCGCTAATGTTTTCCTGTCGGACGTAAATTTTTCGGAAAGTAAAGTATGAATGCTGCTGCCGAGGTCGTTTCCTCCTTTCCGGTCGAACACGGCAATATTAAACTTGTCGTCTTTGCCGACAGACGACTGTTGTAAAAATCTGTACAGCAATTGCCGTGTAAATTCCGTCTGTCCTTTGTGAAATTGATGGTCAAGGTCTTCCCACAGGAAAAGGACGGTTTTACTTTTTTCTGCCGTATCGGAATACGGTAAATGTTGCAGCAGGAACGGTATTTTTTCGCCGTCGCCGCTCAACAAAAACTGTGCAGAATCTTTTATATCGGGATTGTACTCGTTCCATACGAACGAAATTTCCGGATACGCGCTTACGTCAAACTCGCCTCTTAAACTCTGCGTCTGTCCGTAAACAGACATGCACAACAATATGATTATCAAAAATATCCTGTTCATCATCATTTGTTTTACTGTTATAACGATGATTTGAATTTAAACACCGTTTCACCCATGCGGATAAGGTCGCCATCGTGCAGTTCGACATGTTCGTCTTCGATATCCTTGTCGTTCAACCATGTGCCGTGCGACGAAAGTTCATCTTTGACTTTGTACTTGCCGTTCTTGAACAAAATAACGGCATGTTTACCGGAAATCATCGGGTCATGGACGGTAATGTTGCAATCGGCGTCACGTCCGATGATATTCCTGCCTTCGTAAAGTCTGAAATCGGCTCCCATCCTGTCGAACGAATAACTTACCAGCCATCCCGTTAACATACGGCTTGTACGTATTTCTACCTGTGAAACCTCTTTACCTCCAATCTCTTTCAACACCTCGTCGCCAAAGACGGTGCGCGAATCCGACGACGGATAAACAGGCGTTTGAGCAAATCCGCCCACGAGTTTGGTCTTACCATCATCCGTCGCTTGCGTAACAACTTGAGTCGGGGCGTTTTCGGAAACAACACCCGCCTCAGTAACATTTTCTCCACTGCAATAGGGACAACTCTTTAATTCTTCTTTATAATAATGCCCTTTGCTACATTTTGTAAATCCTTTCATTCAATTTTTATTTTATTCCCGTATAATTTTAGTACTTGAAATAATTACACTTTTTATCTTTACCATCCGAAAGGATTGGTAGATGTTTTCACTGTCCCGGCAGTTTTGCCGGATTGATCTTTGACGGTCGTCGTCGTATTTCCAAAAATGTCTGTTTGACCGGTAGTTGCCGTTCCGGTAGTCTTGCCGTACCGGTCTTTGACAATCGTCGTTGTATTCCCGAAAATGTCCGTCTTACCGGTGGTTGATGTTCCGGTAGTTCTGCCGTACTGGTCTTTGACGGTCGTTGTCGTATTTCCGAAAATGTCCGTCTTACCGGTGGTTGATGTTCCGGTAGTCCTGCCGTACTGGTCTTTGACAGTCGTCGTTGTATTCCCGAAAATGTCCGTCTTACCGGTGGTTGATGTTCCGGTAGTTCTGCCGTACTGGTCTTTGACTGTCGTCGTTGTATTTCCGAAAATGTCCGTCTTACCGGTAGTTGCTGTTCCGACAGTTTTGCCGGATTGGTCTTTGACTGTCGTCGTTTTATTCCCGAAAATGTCCGTTTGACCTGTGGTAATCGTAACATTCTGGGCATTACATACAGTAATCACTATACTGCTTGCTAAAAATAAAAATAATCTGTTTATTTTGTTCATGATTTTAAAGATATTTTTCTCGACGGGTTTAAAAATACGATTGAATAAAAAACCTTCACAGGAAGAAAAATCATCTTCCAAAGGTAGCAATAACTGTCTGTAGCAGGCAGTTTTACATGCCGCAAAACACAATAATGCAGTTTGCTTTTTACAACCTCTCTCTCTCTCTCTCTCTCTCTCTCTCTCTCTCTCTCTCTCTCTCTCTCTCTGCAAAAATCGTGCCAAACTTGTTAAAAACACGAATTATTTGAAAAACATTTTCAAACTTTTCGAGGCGGCGATATGATGCAAAACACTTCATAATTTTTTAACTTAACTTTCTATTTTTCTTTTTAAACTAACTTTCTTTTTCATCAAAAAAACGAAAAAATCAATCTTCAAAATCGGCACAAAATTAAAACAAATTTTTAACACGACAATGAACAAAGTGTGAAATTTTGTTAAAACAATATTTTTTGCAGTTAAAGGTTTGATTTACAGGAATAAATTTTTACGACAGTTGAAATTGTTGCGCCATAAATAATCGTTGATAATTTTCCAAAAATTGCACATAATCATATTTGTTGTACCTTTGCGGGCATATTTTTATGGTGATATGACTATTGAGCAGCGATTTGACAGATTTTTCAAGAGATGCGATTCATTTATCGACGAAGATAAGGCGTTTATACTCGAATCATTCGAATGTGTGAAGACGGCAACGGAAGGCGTCGCACGCGAAAATGGCGATCCGTTTGTCTTTCATGCGATATCTATTGCCGAAATACTGGTTAAAGAACTCGGATTGACAGCCTCGTCTGTTGTTGCGATGTTTTTGCACGAATCGAATCAGGATTATGACAAAAATATTCTCAAAACTTTTCCGGACGACATCCTTAAAATGGTCGCCGATCTGAACAAAATATCGAATATCGACATAAAAACCACAAGTTTACAGGCAGAGAATTTCCGTAAACTGATAGTTTCGCTTTCTACCGATCCGAGAGTTATCCTGATAAAACTTGCCGACAGACTTGAAATCATGCGTTCGCTGTCGTTTTTTCCTGCCTCGAAACAGTTGAAAAAATCGAACGAGACATTGTTGCTGTACGCTCCGCTGGCACATCAGTTGGGTCTGTACAACATTAAACAGGAAATGGAAGACGCCGCATTGAAATATATCGAACCCGAAGCGTATCGGGAAATCGTTACAAAGCTTCGCACATCCGACAGCGAACGTAACAAGTTGATAGCCGATTTCCTGAAACCCATCGAAAAGGAACTGAAACAGTCGGGAATAAAATATCAGATAAAAAGCCGTACAAAATCAGCGTATTCCATCTGGCGGAAAATGCGGAAACAACAGGTGCCGTTCGAAGGTGTTTACGATGTTTTTGCTATCAGGATAATAACCGATTCGTTGCCTAAAGACGAAAAACCGGACTGCTGGAAAGTGTATTCTATCGTTACAGACATCTATATGCCAAACACTAACCGTCTGCGCGACTGGATATCGTCTCCCCGTTCGACCGGATACGAATCTTTGCATATCACTGTTGATACGCCCGACAAAAAGACGGTGGAAGTGCAGATTCGTAGCCTCCGTATGGACGTAATCGCCGATAGCGGAATAGCGGCGCACTGGCGTT
>JAISXV010000086.1 GCA_031270335.1 Prevotellaceae bacterium
TTGTTGCCGTCAGCCGACAAAGCGCCGCCTTCGGTGATGATTTTAAGTCGCGATTGCCATTTCATCTGCGGAGGAAGTATCACCTCGCCGGGTTTTTCGGAGATGGTAGTTCCTTCCATAATGATTTCGTTGTTTTCGATACGCGTCACGGCGCTCGACTGATGACTGGTAAAGTGATTTGCCAGATTAATCTTACCCTTCTTGTCGGCAGTGAATCGCAGGACAATAACCTGGTCGGGATAACTCGCAAACACTCTTCGCGAATAGTTTACTCCGTCGAGTTGATAATGGATATCCACCAACGCGCTGTCCATGCTGAGGCTACGGCTGTAATTTGTCGCCTTGTTGAGCGAGTGACCGATGTTGATGTTGAGTCGTCCCATCGGCTGATAGTACTGTACCGATTGCGGGCTACTTGCCAACAGCCACGACTGTTTTTCGGCTTCGACCCAGTCGTGTGCAAAAGCGGCTTTACGGATTTTCTGCATAATAGCCGGACCATCCGGATTGTTAGGATTATACGGTCCGCCTGTCCACAGCGTTTCATCGTTGAAAGCAATGACTTCGTTGTCAACGGCTCCGGGTATCATTGCCCCGAAACGTCCTGTACCTATCGGCAAACTTTCCCAATATTTGGTGGCAGGAACATCGTACCACCAGTTCATCCGTACCTGATTCACGGTAACGGAACTATCCTGCGAACAGGAATACAATACTATGCTCGTGCATAGCAGCAAAAATGTAAATAAAATTTTTTTCATAATAATTGTATATTTTTAATTATCCTTTGTTGATAAACATTTTAAAATTCGGTGCAAAGGTACTATTAATTATCAACTATTATCATTCTTTTTTGTTATATTGAAAAAAATTATGATCTTTGTTGTCGCTATTTGATAGCGGAAAAGAGCAATTATGACAGTTAAAGACGTAAATAGTAATATAATAATACAATGAAAGTAGAAGAGATAATGTTACGACTTGAGGCAAAATACGCTCATGAAAGAGAATATCTGCAAGCGGTGCGCGAAGTACTTGAGTCGATTGAAATCATTTACAATCAACATCCCGAATTTGAAAAAGCAAAAATCATCGAAAGGATTGTCGAGCCTGACAGAATATTCACCTTCAAGGTACCATGGCATGACGACAGAGGCGAAATTCATGTAAACACGGGCTACAGAGTACAGTTTAACAATGCGATAGGTCCGTATAAGGGTGGGTTCAGGTTTCACTCGTCGGTGACGCTATCGACGTTGAAGTTTTTGGGTTTCGAGCAGACTTTCAAGAACGCTCTAACTACCTTGCCGATGGGCGGGGCGAAAGGCGGGTCGGACTTTAATCCGAGAGGAAAATCGGACGCCGAAGTGATGCGTTTTTGTCAGGCGTTTATCACCGAATTGTGGCGACATATCGGTCCCGACACCGACGTCCCCGCCGGAGATATCGGTGTCGGTTCGCGTGAAATAGGCTATATGTATGGCTGGTACAAGAAACTCGCACGCGAAAATACGGGAGTATTGACAGGCAAGGGGATGACCTGGGGCGGTTCGCTCATTCGTCCCGAAGCGACAGGATTCGGAGGAGTGTATTTTGTCGAACATATACTGCAACGACAGGGATTAAGCATTAAGGATAAGACCGTTGTAGTGTCAGGATTTGGGAATGTAGCTTGGGGAGCGGCGTTGAAAGCCACCGAACTCGGAGCGAAAGTCATTGCCATCTCCGGTCCCGACGGATATATCTACGACAAGACGGGGCTGAACAAAGCGAAAATTGATTATATGCTCTATCTTCGTGCAACTTGCAACGATGTTGTACAGCCATATTCCGAAGAATTTCCCGAAGCCGTATTCTTTGAAGGACGGAGACCATGGGAATTGGAATGCGATATAGCTCTGCCATGCGCCATACAGAACGAACTCAACGGCGACGATGCTAGACAACTCATTGATAATGGAGTGATTTGCGTCGCCGAAATATCGAACATGGGTTGTACTCCCGAAGCCGTTGCTTTGTTTATCAAGGAAAAGAAGTTGTTTGCACCGGGTAAGGCGGTCAATGCGGGAGGCGTATCGGTGTCGGGACTCGAAATGACGCAAAACGCAATGAAACTGAACTGGACAAAAGAAGAAGTCGATGACAAATTGAAATTGATTATGAGTAATATCCATGAATCGTGCGTGAAATACGGACTTCAATCCGACGGATATGTGGATTATGTCAGGGGCGCCAACATTGCGGGATTCATGAAAGTAGCGCAGGCTGTTCTCGAACAGGGATTGTGCTGACAGAGCAAAAAACAGTTTAGTTATGGGTAATTTTGATGAAATACTTTGCAGGCTGATTCGTAACAACAGGAGAGTTATTATCCCTGATGTAGGGGCGTTTATAACTAATTCGTCCGATGAAAGCACAGTATTTTCACCGTTATTGAAACATAACGACGGTTTTTTAAAAGACGAAATGCAAAAAGAAGGTATCGCTAATCCTGCGAATTTTTTACGGGAATTTGCTGAGAATGTTATCTCTGTGATAGAAAACGGGCAACATTACCGTATCGCAGGATTGGGATATTTTTTTAAAGACGGAAGCATCAAATTTGTATTCGAAACAACAGACGATGCCGACGTTTATGAACATTCAGACGATATTTATCTGCCTGAAAAAAAGAAAAATAAAAACCGTGCAAGACTTGTTTGGGGTTCGATACTCCTGTGTTTACCGGTTGTTGTTGGCGTTGTTGCCATCAAAATATACGGTTCGAAAGACCTGTTGAAGATGTTTAATTCTCAAACAGATAAACAGTTTGTAATCATTGACAAATCGGATAATGATTTCAGAGCGCCGGAAAATGAATCCGGAAACCTGCAAGCGTCTTTTCAAATAAAATGCTATCACGTTGTTGCAGCTTGTTTTGAGGAAAAGAGCAATGCCGGAAATTTTGTTCTGCAATGCCGGAAAATAGGGTGTGATAAGGCTGAAATACTTTCGTTTACTGATGCCTTTTATCCTGTTTCAATCGGCAAATTCACATCGCTCGGCGAAGCGATGAACAAAAAGCAAGAATATGACAAACGGTTCGGAGAAAATTCTCTAATTATATCGTTTTAAAGAAGTTGTTCGCCGTGATCTTTAGTTCTTACTTTTGTAATAATATCTTCGATAATGCCGTTTTCGTCTATTTTGAACGTAGTACGTAAAATGCCCATATAAGTTTTTCCGTAAAGTTTTTTCTCCGCCCACACTCCATAAGCCTGTGCAATGTTTTTGTCGGTATCGGCGATTAGAGGATACGGCAAATTATACTTTTGGATAAAATTTACATGCGATTTTTCACTGTCGGGACTTACGCCAAGTATCGAATAACCTTTGGCTTGCAGCGCTTGATACGAATCCCGTAAACTGCACGCTTCCGCAGTACATCCCGAAGTATTGTCTTTCGGATAAAAATACAGCACAAGTTTTTTTCCCCGATAATCCGAAAGTCCTATGATATTTCCATCCTGATCTTTGCCAGAAAATTCAGGCGCCTTATCGCCTGTTTTTAAATTTGTCATAACTGTAACCTATTTAATTTTCACATCAGACGGTAAAATAAGCTCTTTGCCGAGTTGATAAATCAGCATCCTGCCGCTACAAACTTCTTTGTTTCCCTGCAACAGTTTGACATTAGCAACTTCCGGCACTCTATAATATATGTTTGCAACTTTTATTCTCGTTTTTACGCCTTCCACATAATTTATTTTCCCCAAAGGAGCAACGTTTAAAGTAAAAGGCGTTGATATTCTTGTTGATTCCGAAAGCGCTCCGTCGGATTCCGAAAAATAGAAAACAGGATATGATTTATTATCCAAAGCCTTTTCGGGGGATACATAAAACTTATACACTTTACTTTCGACAAAGTGTTTGCCGATAAACAGCGACAAATATTCTGTTTCGAGTCTGTTGATTTCGTCCAGAGCATCTTTCAATGAATTGCCGCTGAAAGCGTGATCTACATCTCCGGTAACGAGTTCGAATCTGCGTTGACGCAAATTAAACAGAAATTTGGCAGCTTCTTCAGCTTTACTTTGAAGGTCTTTTTTTTCGACAATGCTCTGTTGAAATGGAATACTGATAAATCCCGAATCGGTTTTAATTCGTTCCATCATAAATTCTTTTTGCGTTTCCAAAGGAGACGAGGGCAGGCGATCGGCGTAAATCTGATAATTCTTTAGCGTTGAGGAATTAACGCCGACAATAATTTCTTTCGGGTCGTTCAGCGAAAAAATCAACCCTTCAGCCGAAAGGGTAAGAAATGAAGCGTCTAATGTAGTTTTTTCGCCCACAGGCAAAGAGTACATATATTCGTAATCAGCCTCAATCACAGGTTTCATCGAAATTTTTCCGATACTGTAACTTACATCTTCCCTTGCCGAAACTCCTTCGATTGATAATTGTTCTTCGGCATATCGCATGTACGGACCCGGAATATACTTGTCTTTTATCACCTCGACGGAGATTTCAATGCTCGTTTTCGGCAAAGCATAAACGAGCGAATTGTCAGGAATTTCTTTCTCTAACCGTTGTGCAAAAACCTGAACAGACGGAAGAAACACTAATAAAAATACCAACTTTTTCATCATATAATTACTTTTAATATTGACGCAAAAATACATCTTTTTTGGGATTTACAAATAATTTATCTACAAATTCATTCGTAAATTACTTTTTTTTCAATTTAACAAATCCTTGTTTGTGCAGTTGAACGATATACGTTATGATACGATATTCGTAATTTTTTTCGTTATCGAAATATCCTGCAAGAATATCAATAATGTCCGACACCGTCCGGTTTCCGTCTATCAGGTTCCAGACAGCCGTGCCGTGTTCTTCCAATCGAATACGAATGACAGCCGATTTATTTTTCGGAACAAAATATTTCTGCATAAACTTACTCCTGAAACGGGGGAAAGTTATCACCGACAACTCTCCCTCATTTTCAGTCGTAATATGTCTATCTATACATGGAATGAGATTTTCCCATTCTCCTTTTTGCACATTCATCACATTTGTACATTAACTTTTTGCTTTGCGCAACGGTATAGTTATAAGGAAATAACCGACAGCAAACACAATCAGCAGACCGATTAAATATGACGGGCTTTCGATTGGCAGCATATCCTTAAAGAAGATGTTGAATACGGCGAATATCGCTATAATCAAACCCATCAGCGCTTCGCCGGCAATCAATCCCGACGCCATCAAAACGCCTGTGTTTTCGACCTTTGCCAACTGTTTTTCGTTATAATTCCGGCGTGCAGTGTATAAGTCGAGGATACCCTTTATCAGACCGCCGACGAAAATTGCGCATACCGTCCCGAACGGCAAATACATCCCGACAAATATCAACATCGGACTTTTCAATCCCATGAGTATGAAAGCAAATCCCATAATCATACCCGCAATAATCAGTATCCATGTCATTTGACCACCGACAATTCCCTGTGCAAGAGTTCCCATCAATCCGGCTTGTGGAGCGGGCAATTCCTTACTTCCAAAACCTGTGCCGCCCATGTTGATATCGCCCTGATTTAAAAGTATCAACACGCCGAACATCACGACGCTCGAAAGAACAACGCCGATAATATCGCCAATCTGCATCTTCCACGGAGTACCGCCAAGTATGTGTCCGGCTTTCAAATCCTGAAACATCTCGCCTCCGACAGCTGCCGCAACGCAAACAATAGCGGCAATGCCCAATACCGCCGCAACTCCACTTGTCCCTTCGACGCCTAACGCCATAAAAATAAGTGCTGTAACAACCAGCGCTGTAAGCGTAAGCCCGCTAATCGGATTATTGCTTGAGCCGATGATTCCGACTAAATAGCCCGACACGGCGGCAAAGAAAAACGCAAGAACAATCATCACAGTCGAGGCGACAATCGACACTAAAACAGTCGTTTTGAAGATAAAGTACGTTATCGCAAATGTCAGTACGGCGGCAAAACAAATACCAACAAGTATCCATGCCGATTTCAAATCCTTTTCGGTACGTTCGACCGTATCGCCCGAACTTTGCGTGGCGCGTTTGAGGTCTTTTACCGAACGTTTCAGTCCCGTTCCCAGACTTTTACGCATCCTGTACAGCGTGAAACAGGCGGCAACAAGCATTCCGCCGATAGCAATGATACGGACAATTTCTTTCCACACAACGGTTGCCGCATTTTCCCAGGCGACAAGCGAATTGACGTCGATATCCTTATTCCCGGGCAATGACGCTACAAACGAATTGCCAAGCAACATCAGCAATATCGGCACCATCAAGCCCCAAGCCATCACCGAGCCGCTGAAATTCAACGCTGAAAGCCTCGGACCGATAATATATCCCACGCCAAGATACGCCGGACTGATTTCAGGTCCGTTCATGTTGAAGCCGCCTTCCAATTTGATCTTCGATACGGTTTCGGAGATTCCGGCTTTGACAAACTGCGTCCATTCGACAGCAAAGAGTTTCAGCGCTCCGGCGATTTTTATCAACGCTCCGGCAATCATCGCTGCGAAAAGATATTTCGAGCCGCCCGCTCCGCCCTGTCCTGTCTTGTGGATTTCGGCGGCAGCCATACTTTCGGGAAAAGGTAATTCCTTGTCTTCGACCATCACACGACGAAGCAAGGCTACAAACAGCACACCAAGCGTACCGCCGGTTATCAGAATCAGCGAGGCTGTAATGTAGTTACTTAACGAATTAAATTCTTCGCCGCTCCATACTCCCGCAATGTAGAACGCCGGAAGCGTGAATATCGCTCCCGCTGCAACCGATTCGCCTATCGACCCTACCGTTCGGGTAAAATTTTCTTCCAAAATGCTGCCTTTGAAAAAACGCAGGACAGCCATGCCTATGACCGCCGCCGGATACGTTGCAGCAATTGTCATCCCTGCACGTAATCCCAAATACGCATTGGCGGCGCCCAACACTACAGCCAATACCAAACCAACAAGCAATGCTCTGAGTGTAAACTCTTTCATGTTCGTGTCCGACCGGACAAACGGAACAAATTTCTTATCTTCTGCCATACTTATTCAATAAATTTTTAGTTATCTTTTTATTAATATCAAGGCACAAAATTATAAAAAAAATCGAAACACAATGTTTTTTCAATATTTTTCTTGATTATAATTGATTTTTTTCATGCTAATAATCTGCATTTTACAAAAATTATTAATAAAATTTTTGCGAACATTCAAATTTGTTGTAATTTTGCGCAGACATTTTAAAATAAAAAAGAAATGAAATTCGTAGTATCTAGTTCAGAATTATTGTCTTCGTTACAATCTATCAACAAGGTTATAGGCAGTAGCAGTAAAAATATGTTGCCTATATTGGATCATTTTTTATTCAGTTTACACGATAACACACTGTTAATGACCGCCTCAGATTTGGAGACAACACTATTGGTAAGTTTACCGATAAGCACCGTCGAAAGAGAAGGTGAAGTTGCAATACCGGCGAAATATTTGATCGACACTCTAAAAGAGTTTCCCGAACAGCCGCTTACTTTTATTGTGGACGCCGACACTCTCATGGCAGAAATCAGTTGGTCGTCGGGAAAATCGCATCTTCCATGCGCCGCCGCCGAAGAATATCCGCAAATGCCAACAATTGAGGATGATTACAGTTCCATAACAATCAACTCAAGCCAATTGTTGGAAGGAATATCCAAAACGATATTTGCGACTGCCGACGACGAATTGCGTCCCACAATGAACGGCATATATTTCGATATCAAAACCGACAATATGACCTTCGTAGCTTCGGACGCTCACAAATTGGCACGGTACAAACTGTTGAATACAGTTGCCGAAAATGATTGTTCGTTCATATTGCCTAAAAAACCTGCAACTTACGTTAAAAGTTTGTTGAAGGACGAATTTCCGGTTATACTGAAATTCAACGACAAGCATGCCATGTTCACTTCTTCGCGCTTCAACATGACTTGCCGTCTTATCGAAGGAGTGTTTCCGGCGTATAACAGCGTGATTCCCACAAACAATCCGAAGAAAATCGCTGTTGACAGGGTTGAACTTATGACCGCTGTGCGTCGTGTTTCGGTGTTCTCGAATCAGGCAAGCAACCTCATCAAGTTGAGAATTGCAGGTAATGAGATAGATATTTCAGCTCAAGACCTCGATTTTTCGACTTCTGCAAACGAAAAGATAAATTGCAGATACGATGGCGAAGATATCGAAATTGGGTTTAAATCAGTGTTTTTGATTGATATATTATCGAATCTTTCCTCTACGGAAATCAGTATCGAACTGTCCGATCCGGGCAGAGCGGGATTGTTTATCCCTGTCAAGGAAGAAGATACTGAAGACGATTTACTTATGTTATTGATGCCTATTGTTATAGGTTAATCTGTATTTTTTATATTGTTAATTATTGAATTTAGTGTGTCGGGATAGTGTTGAATTATCCCGACTACTTTTTATAAGTACTGTTATCCCGAAGATAATCCTGTTAATACAAAAATCCTCCTTCCTTGCAGTTATTGACTGTGTCGAAAGGAGGACATTGATATTTCTGTTAACTTACTTCTTCTTATTCTTTTCAGCTTCCAACGCTTCATTCGACGGTCTGCCGGGTTTCGGCACTACGCCTTCATGATAATCGGGTAAATCTCCAAGTTCGTATTTTTCAGGACCATAGCGCAAATTGGATGCCATGATTTCGTCCCACGAAATAGCCTTGCCGGTATAGGCGGCTTCACGTCCAAGTATCGCTACCAGTGTGGAATAAGCCAAGTCTTCAGCCTGATTGATTTTCTTTCCCAGACGGATTGACTCTACCAAATGGATATGTTCCTGTTCATAATCGCCCCTCGACGGTTTATTATTGTCGTACTGCCAGATAATGTTACCGTTATAATCTTCCAGACGGATAGGACCGTTCGATGTAAACATGCCTTTGGTGCCATACACCTGTTCGGAAACATTCCCGTCGCAGCCGTCAATCTGGCGTGCGGTAGTCAACATTCTCCGGTTTTGATCATAATAATAATCCACGCTGAAGAAGTCGAAAATATCGCCCGTGAACCTTTGCGCCCGTCCGCCGAAACCGACAGCGCGCAACGGACGTATGCCCATGAACCATGTTACGATGTCGATGTTGTGAATAGCCTGATCCAGGATGTGGTCTCCACTCAGCCACTTGATGTTAAACCAGTTCCGGATATTGTATTCCATATCGCTCCATTCGGAACGTTTGGGTTTGTTCCACCATGCGCCTTGATCCCAATGCGCTGCGCCGGAAACGATATCTCCAATCAAACCGTTTTTCACCTGCACGTAGGCTTCCCAGTACGCCCGCGAATGGCGGCGCTGATTTCCCGTAACGACAGTTAACCCTTTAGACGTCGCTACTTTAGCCGCTGCAATCACTGTACGGATACCGGTTGGATCGACAGCGCAGGGTTTTTCCATGAAAACATGCTTTCCTGCTTCAACTGCCGCCTTAAACTGTTCCGGACGGAAATGCGTTGGCGTACAAAGCAATACTACGTCAATTTCGGGCATTGCCAACACTTTCTTGTAAGCCTCGAAACCCAAAAAACGATTTGCCTCAGGCACTTCGTTCTTGTGGTTATCCTTCAAAATCTGCACACAACGTTCCATTCTGTCGGGGAAGATGTCAGCAAGAGCAATAATCGAAACATTAGGTCCCGATTTCAAAAACTGCGTTGCTGCTCCTGTTCCTCTGTCGCCACAACCTACGAGGGCTGCTTTCAATGGTTTACCGTCGGGAGCAATTTCCACAAACGAATACATTCCCAATTCTTCGGGAGTGTAAACTTTCGATTTTTCGGCAGATTGAGCGCCGCCGCACGAAGTCATCAAAGTTGAAGCGCCTACCGTTGTTCCGGCGCCGATAATGGCTGCGCTTGTTAAGAAATCTCTTCTTTTCATAAAATCATAATATAATTAAAAACAAATACTTAATAATCTTTTTTCGGCTCGAAATACGCTTTCGGATGCAAACATGCCGGACATGCTTCCGGAGCTTTTTTCCCTTTGTGCACGTATCCGCAGTTACGACACTGCCATTCAATCTCTTCCTCA
Source organism: Prevotellaceae bacterium (assembly GCA_031270335.1). Taxonomy (GTDB): domain Bacteria; phylum Bacteroidota; class Bacteroidia; order Bacteroidales; family UBA932; genus JAIRLF01. The sequence goes on from JAISXV010000086.1 coordinate 10,102, forward strand.
CGTTCGAACACTTTTTCTTCCGTCACCCGTTGCAACAGTCGCAGATAGCGTTCTTCGTGTCCGGCTTCCACTTTTGCGATATTGCGGAAAGCAGCGGCGATAGCGTTAAATCCTTCTGCTTCGGCGACTTTCGCAAATTCGGGATACAATTCCGTCCATTCCTCGTTTTCACCGGCGGCGGCAGCGGCGAGATTTTCCTGAGTTGTCCCGATGATTCCCGCGGGGAACGACGCCGTGATTTCGACCATTCCACCTTCGAGGAATTTAAAGAACCGTTTAGCATGTTCTTTTTCCTGTTCGGCAGTCTCCGTAAAAATAGCGGAGATTTGCTCATAACCTTCTTTCTTTGCGACACTTGCAAAAAAAGTGTAGCGAGTGCGGGCTTGTGACTCTCCGGCAAACGCTTTCAACAGATTCTGTTCTGTCTGTGTACCTTTAATACTTTTTCCCATGTTGATACTCTTTTTTAATCAATTAACAATTAATATTTAATAATTCAATGCATTTTGTTCAAATTTGCGATTTGGACGTCATTGTGAAAACCAATCGTCCTCCATTCATTATATCTTTGTGCGAGATGCTTTTACCGGTGTACCTCTGCCCATTGAGTTCCACCGACTGCACATATTTGTTTTCTTTCGAAAGATTTGCTGCTTCGACCACAAACGTTTTATCTTCCGGCAGTTTCAATTCTATTTTCGGAATCTGCGGAGCGCCCAGAACGTACTCTCCGTTAACCGGATCGACAGGATAAAAACCCATCGCCGAAAACACATACCATGCCGACATTTGTCCGCAATCGTCGTTTCCGCACAGACCGTCAGGTTTGGCAAGATAAAACCTGTCGAAGATTTCGCGTATCAATTCCTGTGTTTTCCAGGGTTTTCCGGCTAAAGCGTAGAAATAGGAAACATGATGACTTGGTTCGTTGCCGTGAGCGTACTGTCCTATCAAACCGGTTACATCCGACAGAGAACCAGTCGTTTCGAGGTCGGGTTCGAGGAAAAACAGCGAATCAAGTTTCGACGTAAACGCTTCATTTCCGCCCATTAAATCAATCAATCCTTCGACGTCGTGCTGAACATGCCAAGTATATTGCCACGAATTGCCTTCGGTATAGTCGCCTCCCGAACTCGAAGCGTGCGATAACGAAAACGAATTGAATGGAGTACGCCATTTGCCTTCCGAATCTTTTCCGCGCATCAGTTTTGTTTCGGGGTCGAACAGGTTTTTGTAGAAATCGGCGCGTTTGGCAAAATACTCGTAATCTTCGGTTTTGCCCATTGCCTTAGCCATTTGCGCCACACAATAATCGTCGTAAACGCTTTCCAGTGTTTTCGACACCGATTCCGTTTTGACAATGTCGAAAGGATAATAACCGTATTTCATATACGCGTCCCAGTTGGAATTAGTGTGATTCTTTGTCGATGAAGATTTTACGGCGTCGAAAGCTGCTTCGGGGTCAAATCCCTTAAAACCTTTCAGATATGCATCTACAACAACCGGAATTGCGTGATTGGCAACCATACAGAAATTTTCTTTACCCCAAAGCGCCCATATCGGCAAGAAACCCTGCACTTTGTAATGTGCAATCATCGTTTCGATAAATCCGTCCACTTTTTCGGGCAACAGTATCGTGTACAAAGGATGCGCCGCTCTGTAAGTATCCCATAACGACAGCGTTGAATAGTAAGATCCTGACGCTGCGGTATATACCTTATCGTCGGCTCCACGATATTTGCCGTCGGTATCGGCGATGTCATTGGGTTGTATATATAAATGGTATAACGATGTATAAAAGTTTTTCTTTTGTTCGTCGCTTCCGGTAACCTGCACGCGTGAAAAGAGTTTGTTCCATTTGCCGACGGTTTTTTTGCGGACTGCATCGAAGTTCCATTTGGGATTTTCGTTTGACAGCGAAGTAATTGCGCCTTCAACGCTTACCGACGAAATAGCGATTTTTGCCTGTAACCGTTCGCCCGGTTTGATGTCGAACGACAAGACAAACCGTTTCGCCTTGTTTCCCTTTTTCGCCGGAAGTTCCTGCTTGACAGTATATTCTTTGTCGAATTTTATCACGTAATAATAATGACGCTTGACCCAGTTGTTCACCTGTTGATGTCCGGTGATGGTTTTGTTGTCGGGCATATTGATTTCGGCGTCGAGAACGTGAGATTCAACCCATTGAGTACTCCACACAACTCCGTTTTGCAAATCGACGAGAAGGTTTGCGGGAGCGTTTTTGTTGAAAGTATAACGATGAAAAGCAGTGCGTTGCGTAGCGGTCAGTTCGACGTCGATATCGAAATCGTTGAGTTTGACGGAATAATATCCGGGAGATGCTTTTTCATCGGCTTTGTTGAAACTGCCGCGATAGTTTCCGTCTTTGATATCGCCCTCAGTGAAAGGCAATAACAGTATATCGCCAAGGTCGGAGCAGCCTGTTCCGTTGAGATGATTTTGCGCAAATCCGATTATGGAATTGTCGTCGTAATTATATCCCGAACAGTATTTCCATGCGTCGTTTCCGGTCTCCGGACTTGCCTGGATAAACCCGAAAGGCGCTGTTGCTCCGGGAAAAGTATGTCCGTTGTCGGCAGTCCCGATAAAGGGATCGACATATTGACAGTAATCCGGCGTATTGTTCTGCGTACAAGCAGATAACGTCAAAATCAAAATTGCAAAAACCAAAAATCTTTTCATTTACTAAATACCTAATTTGACTTGCAAAATGCGGTCAAAAGTAATTATTTTTTTCGAAAACAACGTTTAATATTACTCCTGCATTTGAAATATACGGATAATTTACTGTAAAACACATAAAATAACATGATTAGAGCAATAGAATTTCTTGGGCGTCATTCTTAAATATTTTCGAATACAATAAACAGCGCTAAATACGGACTTATTTCGAATGTACAGAGATACAAAAAACGGAAAACATGCGAAACTTTTGCTTCGGAAAATACTCTCAATATACGAATCATCATAAATAATATCAATATTGCAGCCAGTATTTTAGAAATCATCAATACAGTTGCTTCGATCTGTGTTCCGGAATATAAAAGCGCCAGAACCGTCAACGGTAAAATCATCACTCCCAAGACACTAAGATACAGTTTCCGATTGAGATGAATCTCGCCCAGAATATATTCGGATTTGCATATCAGAGCAGTCAATTTCAATGCCGCCGACTGCACGATAAAAATGCCGGATAAAGCCAAAAAAGGAATTGCTGTCATTTCATATTCCTGATAGTTAACCATTAATGAAAACTGCACCGCAACGACTATTATCGTAAACAGAACAATGTATGTAGTGTTGACCGTACTTATTTTGCTTGTAGCTTCGTACTGTTTTTTTGTAAACCAATAATCGGTAAACATCTTGCTGATATTTGATATTCTGCCTTTTAACACGAACAGTATCACTAAAAAATAAACGCACAAACCTACAGCGACCCCGTTTTTGACAAAATGCTCGCTGTGATTTATCGCCTTTGTTTCCGGTATTTCGGATACGCTGTGATATACGATGGACTTTTCCCCAAATATTTCGTGCATCATCTAACTAATTACCTCTCTTTGCCTTGTAACCTTCGCCTACAAGATATTCCACGATTTTGTCTCTGAAATCGCCCTGTATCAGTATTTCGCCGTCTTTGACCGTTCCGCCTACTCCGCACTTGGTTTTCAGGATTTTCCCCAAATCTTTCAAGTCGTCATCGGCGCCGGTAAATCCTTGAACAAGCGTTACTTTCTTCCCGCCTCGCTGTTTTTTGTCCAATCGCACCGTCAATTTTTGTTTTGCCGGTTCGAGTGTTTGCTGTTCATTGCCGGCGACGCTGTGTTCGTATTGATAGTCGGGATTTGTGGAATACACTACATTGACACGTTCCTTTCGCTCTTTCGACATGATTTTTTACTTAACTAATTTCTTGTATTTCAACCGGTGAGGAGAATTATCTCCAAGCCGTTTTTTCTTGTTTTCCTCGTATTCGCTGTATCCGCCTTCGAAAAAGTGAACGTACGAATCGCCTTCAAAAGCAAGTATATGCGTGGCGATACGGTCGAGAAACCAGCGGTCGTGCGAAATCACAACGGCGCAACCCGCAAAGTTCTCCAAACCTTCTTCCAAAGCTCTTAATGTGTTTACGTCTATATCGTTAGTCGGTTCGTCGAGCAACAGCACATTACCTTCGTCCTTGAGCGTCAAAGCCAGATGCAGCCTGTTCCGTTCGCCGCCGGAAAGTACGCCCGCTTTTTTCTCCTGGTCTGCTCCGCTGAAATTGAAACGCGACACGTATGCACGTGAGTTAATCTCTCTGTTTCCCAGACGTATATATTCGTTTCCGTCCGAGATGATTTCGTAAACGCTTTTGTCGGAGTCGATAGATTTGTGTTGCTGATCGATGTATGCGATTTTCACTGTCTCGCCGACGGTAAATGTCCCTTCGTCAGGCGTTTCGATTCCCATAACCAGACGGAAAAGAGTTGTTTTTCCGGCTCCGTTGGGTCCGATGATTCCGACGATTCCGGCGGGAGGCAGTTTGAAGTTGAGATTTTCGAAAAGCACTCTGTCGCCATACGATTTTTTGATGTTAACGGCTTCTATCACAGCGTTTCCCAGACGTGGTCCGTTGGGGATGAATATTTCGAGTTTTTCTTCTTTCTGTTTGCTGTCTTCGCTTGCCATTTTTTCGTAAGCGTACAGACGGGCTTTCGATTTTGCCTGACGCGCTCTCGGCGACATGCGAACCCATTCCAACTCGCGCTCCAAAGTCTTCCGGCGTTTACTCTCCTGTTTTTCTTCTATTTCCAGACGTTTAGATTTCTGTTCAAGCCACGACGAATAGTTGCCTTTCCACGGAATGCCTTCGCCACGGTCGAGTTCGAGAATCCAGCCTGCCACATTATCAAGAAAATACCGGTCGTGAGTAACGGCAATTACCGTACCTTTATACTGTTGCAGATGCATTTCGAGCCACTGTATCGATTCGGCGTCCAAATGGTTCGTCGGCTCGTCAAGCAGAAGCACATCAGGCTCTTTCAACAGCAAGCGACACAGAGCAATACGCCGGCGTTCGCCTCCGGACAGATGTTTGACAAATTGCGTTTCGTCGGGACAGCGGAGCGCATCCATAGCACGTTCTAATTTGCTGTCGATTTCCCAGCCGCCGGATATTTCGATTTTTTCGGTCAATTCTCCCTGATATTCAATGAGTTTATTCATCTCGTCGTCGGAGAGATCTTCCATGAAACGCGCGTTAACAGCCTCATATTCGGCGAGTAAATCAACAATTTCCTGAACGCCTTCCTGTACAATCTCTTTAACGGTTTTATCTTCGTCCAACTGTGGTTCCTGTTCGAGATATCCGACCGAATATCCGGGCGAAAAAACGACTTCACCCTGAATATTCCTGTCGATTCCTGCAATTATCTTCAACAGAGACGATTTGCCGGAACCGTTCAATCCTATAATACCTATTTTCGCTCCGTAAAAAAACGAAAGGTATATGTCTTTTAATACTTGTTTTTGAGGTGGATATGTCTTGTTTACGCCCACCATCGAAAAAATAATCTTTTCGTCAGCCATACTGCTTTTTTATTTTAATATCGACCGCAAAGGTAAGCCTTTTTTTTCAATTCCCTAAGTGCATCATTTTTGAACTGTAACAATAATGTAACAGATTTTTTCCTGTTTTGTAATAAAGTTGCCGTTCCTTTGCACCGGAATTTTAATGGGATTATGGATAAAAAGACAAAACAGAAAATAGCGTTTATCATCTTCCGCACCTTGAGTTTATGCGTTGTCGGGATTTTGGTTTGGATACTTGGATTCATCATTTACAACGGGATAGAAGTCATTGGATGGGAGTTTCTGACGACGGCGCCGAGCGAAGGTATGACCGCCGGAGGTATTTTTCCGGCAATTGTCGGGACGCTTTGTTTGGTTGTTGGAAGCATTGTCATTGCTTTTCCGGTCGGGATAATGTCGGGGATTTATATCAGCGAATATGCAAAAAACGGTTGGATTGTGAAGTTTATTCGCGTGATGACCAATAATTTGGGAAGTATTCCGTCGATTGTGTTCGGATTGTTTGGCATGGCGTTGTTTGTGAATATGTTCGGGTTTGGCGATTCGATTATTGCCGGCTCGTTTACGCTCGGGTTGCTGATATTGCCGCTGATTATCCGCACTACGGAAGAAGCGTTGAAAGCCGTTCCCGATGCGTATCGCGTTGGCAGTCTGGCGTTGGGAGCGAGCAAGTTACAGACGGTGACGCGTGTTGTTTTGCCGACAGCATTTCCGAATATCGTTACGGGGATGATTCTTTCAATCGGCAGAGTGTCAGGCGAAACGGCGCCGATACTGTTTACCGTAGCAGCCTATTTCCTGCCAAAACTGCCGTCGAGCATTTTCGACCAGGTCATGGCTTTGCCCTATCATCTTTACGTGATTGCCACGAGCGGAACCGACATCGAAGCCTCACGTCCAATCGCTTACGGCACAGCATTAACACTTGTCGCAATTGTCTTCCTGATGAACCTGCTCGCAACAACTTTAAGACATTATTTCGGTAAAAAAGTGAAATCACATTAAATTAATATGTTGGAAACAAAAAACATCAATTTCTATTACGGCAATTTCCATGCGTTGAAAAATATCAGTATGAAAATGGAAATCAACACGGTGACGGCGTTTATCGGACCGTCGGGCTGCGGCAAATCCACATTTCTGCGACTGTTCAACCGCATGAACGACCTGATTGACGACACGCATCTCACGGGCGAATGTCTGATTGATGAACAAAACATATACCACAAGTCCGTTCAGGTGGACGAATTACGGAAAAAGGTCGGGATGGTTTTTCAAAAACCGAATCCTTTTCCCAAGTCAATCTTCGAAAATGTGGCGTATGGATTGAGGGTAAACGATATACGCAACAAATCGTTTATCGCTCAACGAGTTGAGGAATCGTTGAAAGCCGCCGCCCTCTGGGACGAAGTCAAGGACAAATTGAAAAAGTCGGCGTTCGAACTCTCTGGCGGACAACAGCAACGGCTTTGTATCGCCCGCGCTTTGGCAATTTCGCCCTCGATATTGCTTATGGACGAGCCTGCTTCGGCGCTCGACCCCATCTCAACATCCAAAATCGAAGAGTTAATTTACTCTTTGAAAAAGGATTATACCATCGTCATCGTAACGCACAACATGCAACAGGCGGCTCGCGTCAGCGATAAAACAGGCTTTTTCATGTTAGGCGAACTCATTGAATTTAATGATACTAAAAAAATGTTCTTAAATCCTGACAAAGAACAGACACAAAATTATATAACAGGACGATTTGGATAATTTAAAATTGAGAATTGAAAATTGAAAATTGAGAATTATCGATCGACGAAAAAATAATGCAAAAGATTTGGATAATTGAGAATTATCAATCGACGAAAAAATAATGCAAAAGATTTTTAACAGTTTAACAATAAGTATTATGACAATAAAGATAATAAGAACAACAATAAATAATTTCCAGACTAATGGCTTGTCCGGCAATTCTCAATTCTCAATTCTCAATTCTCAATTATTTAGTGATTTTTTTGTTGTTTTGACGATGCTGACAAGTATTCGAATAAGTTCGTCACAGTCATTATATATGGAGTTAAATTCGATTTCGGACAAATACAAGCTGTCTTTTAGAAGTCTCAACCAATATGCTGTTTCATTGGCTTATTTAAGAGCGATATTCATTTTGTTCAAAAAATCGGGTCTGGATTGTGCATGTACAGCTTCGCTAACCAAAGCGCTGATTGCTGTTCCACTGCGTACTACTTGTCGTGAAAAAATAAATTCTTTTTTCACCGTCGTCAAATATTTGTACAAATTAGATATTCTTACTGCAAAATTATATGACTTTGTTCCAATTATATTATCCATAAAAAAACATTTAAAAGACAATTTAATAAAAATAAATAATCGCAAATATATGCAAAATTTTCAATTAGTAAAGAAAAATTCATTCAGCAAGCGGATAATTAACAAAATCGGAATAATTGGAATATATTGTTCTGTGTATTTTGGTTGTCCGGCAATTCTCAATTCTCAATTCTCAATTCTCAATTATTATGAAGCATTCTGAAAAAGAATTACAGGCGCTCAAAGAAGAAGTGAACCAAATGTGGAAGTTAGTTCTGTCTCAACTCGAAAAAGCAAAACAGGCTTTTTTGAACGGGGATGTCGAATTAGCGCGTGAAATTGCAAGTCGCGAAAAGCGGGTCGATGCTTTTGAGTTGAAAATCGACAGCGACTGCGAAAATTACATTGTTCTGTACAGTCCTGTCGCTATAGATTTGCGACTGGTTTTGTCGCTGATAAAAATCAGTATTACGCTGGAACGTATCGGCGATTTTGCCGAAAGTATTGCGAGATATGTCATTGAAAATGGCAGCGATAAACCCGAAACGCAAATTGTGGAAGAGTTACAGATGGAAAAGATGTTCGATACGCTTATCAACATGTTATCCGACAGTTTTGTCGCCCTCGAATCGGAAAATACGCGTCTTTCGGGGAAAATCATGGCAAAAGATAACGAAATCGACACGATTTACAGCAATTCGTTTGATATTCTGACACAGTATCTGCAAAAAAATCCCGATCTTATCCGCAACGGGCTGAATATCATTTTGCTCATGCGCAAACTCGAACGAATCGGCGACCATTGCAACAACATTGTCGAAGAAATCGTGTTTTATGTGGACGCTAAAGTCTTGAAACATTCAGGAAATTAATCAGAATTTACAGAATTAAAGAATATACAGAATTACTGCGCAGAACAATAATTCAGGAAATTGATCAGAATATATAGAATTAAAAAATATACAGAATTACTGCGCAGAACAATAATTCAGGAAATTGATCAGAATATACAGAATTAAAGAATATACAGAATTAATTGCGCAGAACAATAATTCTGAAAATTCTAAAATTCTGAAAATTCTGATCCAGAATAAAAAAAATAATATCTTTGCACCATGAATACAGGTCATACAAAAACGCCGAAAATCCTTGTAGTAGATGACGAAGTTGTTATCTGCGAAGTCCTTGAGTTCAATCTTGCTAACGAAGGATACGAAATCACTTGCGCCCATTCGGCGGAAGAAGCGTTGAAAAAACTCTCGCCCGACCATTCGCTTATCCTTCTCGACGTGATGATGGGCGGAATTTCGGGCTACAAACTTGCTGAAGCATTAAGACTGAAAAATAATCCTGTCCCGATTATTTTCCTCACAGCCAAAGATACCGAAAACGACATGCTTACAGGATTTTCTGTCGGCGGCGACGATTATATTTCCAAGCCGTTTTCGATAAAAGAAGTGATTGTCAGAGTGAAGGCGGTGTTGAAAAGAACGTGTGGAACACCCGAAAAATTTGACCGTAAATTCATTTCCGACGACATTGTTATTGATTTCGAATTGAAAGAGTTACTCATCGGCAACGAAAAAATCGCGCTCACAAAAACCGAATTTGAACTGGTTGCGTTCCTGTCCGAAAATCCCGACAGGATTTATTCGCGCGACGAAATCATCGAACGGGTCTGGAAAGATACGCCTTACATAACTGAACGGACTGTGGACGTACATATTACACGAATACGTAAAAAACTCGGCAACAGAGCCTCGCTCATCTCAAACCGTGCAGGATTCGGTTACCGGTTTAATATCTCATCACCATGAAAATGAACTATCGACAAAAAATTTTCCTGTATTTTTTCCTTATCTTCACCACTTTTGCCGCAGGAATATTTATAGTCGGACAATTGCGTGAACGACAGCATAAAACCGAAACATTAAAAGAAAAATTAGACGCATACTCCGACATCATCGACGCTGCCATGGCGCAGCAGGCAACTCGTCCGGTTGAGGAAATTGCGGATAACTTACTGAAACTGTTCCCCGAAAATATTCGTCTCACGCTGATTGACAGGCATGGACATGTGTTGTACGACAACGCCGTCACAAAAACTGCGCTCATGGAAAATCATGCCGGACGTCCCGAAATAATCGAAGCCGAGCGTACCGGAAAAGGCAGCAACGTCCGTATTTCGATTTCCAACAAATGCAAATATCTCTATTATGCCAAACGTTTCAACAATTATTACATTCGCGTTGCCCTGCCTTATGATATTAAAATACAGGACTTTCTGAAGCCTGACAATTTTTTCCTGTACTACGTTATCATCCTGTTTGCGGGGATGCTGGTTCTCATCAATCTGGTTGCCGAACGGTTCGGGAAATCTATCAGTCAACTGCACGATTTCGCAATGTCGATGGGAGATAGCGGCGATGAACTTAATTCTCAATTTTCAATTCTCAATTCTCAATTCTCGAAGGACGAACTTGGGGCTATCGGGTCGAAAATCGCTGAAAACTATCGCCAACTGAAAGAAAACAAAAAGGAAATAGCGCTCGAACGTGAAAAATTGTTGCAGCATGTTTATAGTTCGGAAGAGGGCTTGTGTTTTTTCTCCGCCGATAAGTCGGTGGAATTTTACAACGGTCTGTTTGTTCAGTATTTGAATGTGATTACCGACCTTGCAAACAGCGACCCCGCAAAGGTCTTTACGGATTTTTCGTTCGACAGGGTCAATTCGTTTTTGGTGAGTCGCGAAACGAACGATACTTATTTTGAGACGCAAATCGACAGGCATGGCAAAAGTTTTGCGGTCAGAGTTAATGTTTTCGACGATAAAAGTTTCGAAATCATCATCAACGACGTCACAAAACAGGAAAAAACCCGACGGCTAAAACAGGAAATGACAGGAAATATCACTCACGAACTCCGTACGCCCGTTACCGGAATACGCGGCTGTCTCGAAACGATTCTGGAACACCAGCTCGACGCCGAAAAAAAGGACTATTTCATCCGGAGCGCATACAATCAGGTCTTGATGCTCTCGGAACTGATTCGCGACATGAGCCTGATAACCAAAATGGAGGAAGCGCCGCAATCGTTTAAGTCGGAAGAGGTGTTCATTGCCAATCTGCTCCAAAACCTGAAAAACGACCTGGAAATCCCTCTGCGTGACAAAAATATCCGGATGCAATGGGATGTAACCGGCAACATTGTCGTGAAAGGCAACGCAAACCTGCTCTATTCCATATTCCGGAACCTGACAGACAATGTAATCCGTTACGCCGGCACGGACATCGACGTCGATATCCGCAAATTCGGCGAGGACAGAAACTTTTACTATTTTTCGTATTCCGACAACGGAGTCGGCATCGGCGAACAGCATCTCAACCGTATTTTCGAACGTTTCTACCGTGTCAATGAAGGACGTACACGGGATACCGGCGGCTCGGGTCTGGGACTGTCTATCGTGAAAAACGCCGTCGCTTTCCACAAAGGCACAATCGTCGCTAAAAACAAAGCCGACGGAGGTCTGGAATTTTTGTTCAAACTGGCAAAAACAGACGAAGTTAATTGATTAACTGTGACTGCTCCTGACTTCGACAATGCGTCACCCAAATCGGTGACAAATAAGTCCAAAGGACTTCAATTTGAATAACCCCGTGCAAGCCGAAGGCGCAGCTCGGGGTATATGTCGCCAACTCTTTAGAACTGCGTAGCAGTTCAACTACTACGGAGTTGGTGGTTGCGATGATTATAAAACCTTAGTAGACTACGATTACCATCCCATTCAACCTTATTTTCGATCCATAAATAAGGTTACAGAGGTGGGGAATCATACGGGCTACTAAGGTTTTATAGTCATCGCAACCACGAACAAACAGGAAACACGCCCTTTAAAGTAAACCATAGGAGTCCGTCATTGCGGACTTATAACAATTTGCAAATCGATATGTTATGGATTTTGCGTCACCGATTTGGGTGACGCATTGTCGAAGTCAGGAGATAAGAGATTGCAAAGCAGACCTT
>JAISXV010000089.1 GCA_031270335.1 Prevotellaceae bacterium
GGATTTAATCCCGGGATTTTCTCGTTTCCATCCTACATTTCAATCCGGCAATTATCTGATAGATATTATTATGCCCGGAGATATTATGCATATATATACAGAATTATATGATTTTGACATTTCATTGAAAAATTTAGATGAAGAAGATAACCCTGTTTTAATTATTTATAAATGCAAATAATTTAATTGATTATGATGTTCTTATATGATTTTTAGAAATTTAGATAAATGAAATTGCCTTCCCTGTGATGGCAAAAAGACATGAGGAAACATATATATCCTCCATTGAAAAGAAAACATCATCCCTGTCTGATACTTTTCAATGCGTAAAGACTCAATGGAATACCGGTGAAACCGGACAAAGAGTCTTGTTGAACGACATGTAATTGACAAACTTTGCTAACTTGTCAATTGATTCTCCCGCTGCAAAATGTACAATTGCAGTTGAAACGGAAGATGGATTTTTACTTGAAAGTATCCTGAGCTAAGGATTTGCTGACAAGAATGTAATAATTTAATAATTAATTAATTAAACATATAGAATTTATAAAGATTATGAAGAAAAATATTATTTTAGGAATTGTGTTATGCGTAATTATATCCGGCTGTAAACAAAATAAAAAAAATACGGTGAATACGGATTATATAACGATTGCTATTGATCCCCCAAAAGCTTTAAACGAAGTAAATATGTCGGATATTTTTTCCAAAGTCGATTATATCCCGCTTGAAACAAATGACGAATGTTTGATTGGTAGAATTGAACAAATTCTTGTTTACAAAGACAGATTATATCTGCTGGACAGATTTCAGACAAAATCTGTCTTTTGCTATTCAAAGGACGGGAAATTTTTATATCAAATTGATAAAAAAGGACAGGGACCGGGTGAATATATTGATATAGATAATATCAGTATTGACCATGATAATGACCGGTTATTGCTATATTTCAATCATAATGTACTTGAATATGATTTGAATGGGAACTATGTTAAAACGCATCATTTTGATATATGGGCGCATCAATTTACATATATCGGCAACAACTGTGCTGCTTTTTATGGAGGTTATACCACTAACAGGGAATACGAAAAAGAAAATATGACTCCCAATCTTTTTATTACAGAAAATTACAAAAAAGTTATCCATACCGATCTTTATTTTCGTTCAACGCGTAATATATCTGCACTGATAGGCCTTTTCAGCAATTTTTCGAATGACTATAGCGGTACAGTGTCTTTCCTGTCGTCTTATAATGATACGGTTTATCATTTAACACCCAATGCCGTTAAACGTGCATATTACATAGATTTCGGAAAAATGAAGAAGTCCAAAAGTTACTATACATTGCTTTCCAGCCCAACTGCTACAATAGAAGCAGTAAATGATAATAATGATTACTGTAATATTAGAACAATGACAGAGACCCGGACATGTCTTTTTATCGAATATTGGCATCGACGTATTTTTCATTGGGTTTTCTATTACAAAGATACAGGTAAGATAATTGATGTATGTCATGATTACAGTAACGATGAATCCGGCGCCTTCCCAATGTGGGATGATATACATAATATTTGCTGTGTGGTGCCAATTTGGACAGATGGACATTCATTTTACGGGTATATTGATGCTTATATAATCGCAGAAAAAAAAGAATCCGTAACAGATCCTGAAGTGAAGAAAAAAATCGAAAATCTGTCGGAATATGATAATCCTGTAATAGTAGTAATGACGCCTAAATAATCATTTTTTATTTGAAATTTAATGAAAATTATTTAATGAGAATTTTATCAATATTGTTTATGACCGTTATTATTAAGACGAAACTATTAAAAAATGCACAAATTAAATGAAAGAAATTAGATTATTTTTAACATTATTATTTATTATAACGTTAAGCAATTGTTCTGAGAAGAAAAATTTTAGTATCGGGAGTATGAAAACCATACATTTCGATAAAGAATATACGATTGTCGGAGAACATCTGAATATTGATTCAATAGGCGTTCGCAAAGCTCTGGTACTTGATAAATACCTTATTGTAGAGACATACCAACAAAATTGTTTTACAAAGATATATGACTTGAGCAGTTTGAATTTTTTAGGAGATTTTTTATGCAGGGGACAAGGTCCCGCAGATGTTCTGTATGCACAGCTTGAATATGCAAAATCTCCTTCTTTATATATAGAAGATTTGAATTCGAAAAGTATAAAAATTGTAGAAATTTTTGAAACCATGAATGACGGAAGCCTGAGATTATCAGTATCAATAAAAAACACTTTAAAATACAGAGATGGCAGTTTTGCAGACGCAGAGAAAGCTCTCTACGTTAACGATACGCTTCTGTGGGTAAAATCTTATGATGCCATGGATAAAGAAATGATGTATTATTGCAAGTATAATCCTGTAAAAAAGGAAATAACTGATAAAATACCATTGTATAATTATCCCGTTACACCGGAGATTAGATATCAAAAAATGATAACATTATTCGATTTTATAAAACCCGACGGAAGTAAAATTGTGTCAACAATCGGCAGTTTAGACCAGCTTGATATTTATAATCTTGTCGAACCGGATAAAAGTATTTCCGTTACTCAAAACGACCATTTATTTGATTATGAATATATCAAATACAATGAAAATATGTGGGATTTTTATTTTGCACAACCTTATTGCTCCGACAATCTGATTTTCGCATTATATCGGAGTCCTGCAAACAATGTTGTCGAAGTTCATGTTATAGATTGGGATGGAAATCCGGTATGTAAACTGATTTTAGACAGAATGATCAAAAGTTTAACAGTCGATTTTGACGCCGGATTTATGTACGGAGTATCCTCAATAGAAGATAGAACTTACAGATACGATATCAGAAATATATTGAAGGAAGTCCATTGATATCAGTGAGAATTTAAAGCGGTGATGATTCGTATATATGCGCATATATTATTGAGTTTTCTCATTATAATGGTACTTTCTACAGTATTTATTATTGATATTTCTGTTTTGTGTTTCTGCCGTCTTGATAACTCTGTGTTCTCCGTGTTCTCTGTGGTTAAAAAGATGTTTAATAACCACAGAGAGCACAGAGGACACAGAGAAATAAACTCCGTGTTCTCCGTGTTCTCTGTGGTTAAAAAGATGTTTAATAACCACATAGAGCACAGAGGTCACAGAGAAATAAACTCTGTGTTCTCCGTGTTCTCTGTGGTTAAAAAGATGTTTAATAACCACAGAGAGCACAGAGGACACAGAGAAATAAACTCCGTGTTCTCTCCTGAGTTTGACACTTTTTTTCTTTGATTTTCGAAACAATCAGAAGAAATATATTGCCGATAAAGTAAATACATTACTTTTGAGGTCGAAATTTTTCACTCTTTCGCCCATATTTTGCAATCCCCAATTGTAACGACCTTCGATTTGCAACTTCCATATTTCGACTCCGCCGCCTAATCCGATACCCCAGTCGAAGCGTTTGATATCGTTTTTAAAGGTATCAAATCCCTTGAAGTTCACCGCATATCCGAAATAAGGACCCACTAATATTATGGGTTTGATAAAAGGTATGGGCAATGGTTGCCAACGCAGATTTATCGGGACGGTAAAAAATCCAATCGAATTGTCTTTGCCCTTGTTGACAGAGTATAACAATTCGGGCTGAATACCTAATCCGATTAATGGGATTTTGAATTGGGCGGCAAGACCTGCTTGCCATGCCGCTCCTTCTGTCTGCAAAATTTGCTCTTTCGAGTTAAATTTGCTGAAATTTACACCGGCTTTAACGCCGAAACGCAACTGTGCATGTATGCTTCCAACAAGCGATACTGCAATTAAAATCAATAATATCCGTTTCATAAAAATACTTTCATTTCAATCTAAAAACTTTCGCAAAGGTAATATATTTTTTTTACAACAAACTCATATTCGCTGCCCGCAAGTACGATTACAAGTAAAAATCTAATATTTCTCATAGCTACACACACATTTTTTTAAATTTTCAGACGCAAAGATAATACTTTTTAATATAAAAACTTTGACAGGATGATTATATATTAATACATTTATTTTTAGATACATACAATAATTATGTTATAAATACATTATATTATTATTATATTATGTTTTTATAGCATAATATAATAATATTCTTTATATCAAATATTTAATTCGATTTTAAAAATATAATTCTAATTTTTTAGGATATGAAAAAATAATATTATCATAAATATTTTATTTTTAATTATTTATAAAACAATGTTATAATAACATTATTTTATAGCAAAATAATGTTATAAAAATATAATTATTTTAAGCTATTGTATATAAATAATATATATCATATTAACAAAGATATATACCTTAGTTTCTTAAACATGGAAAAAAATCGCTTTCATGTAAAAAATATTGCATTAATGTGCTTATTTCAAAATTTTGTGTAAATTTGCATCGCAAAATATAAAAGATTTTTGTGTTTAATTTAAAATTGTATAGACATTGGAACCTCCGAGTAGCCCGAATTTGTTGTCCGACCCGTTTTTAACTGTAGAATGGGTGTTATTAGCATTTTGTTTATTATTTATTTGTATCCTGTCCGCCGCGTCGGGATTAGTTTTGGCTTTTAAAGATTTGGAAATCAAGCAAAAAAAAAGCCTCAAACAACAGTTTGTCGCCGAAAAACAAACCATGCTTGTCGAAGCGCTGTGGATTGCGCAGACTGTGCTGTTTGTTTCCACCGCTTTGTTGCTATGGCATTTACTGTGTTTTTATTTTGGATATATCGAAAATGTATATCTGATTTTGTTGGAAACAGGCGTACTTTTGCTTTTGATGATATTTGTATTCTTAGTTAAATACTATGAAACAAAACATTCACAGCATCTTACATTGCTTTATCCTGTCATCGGAACAGTCTGGTTTCTGTTTTCGCCTGTTGTAAAGATTTCATTTCGAAGTAATAACCGGAAAAAAGATACGGAAGAACGCCATAATGAATCCGGCGATATTGATGATTCTCATGTGTTTGAAGCCCTGAGCAATACTGTCGATATTGATGTTAAAGACATTCTTTCGAACAGAATGGACGTGACGGCGGTAGATATTTCGGTGGATTTCGATACTTTATATTCTATTGTGGTTGAATCGGGTTATTCGAGACTGCCGGTCTATGAAGATGATTTAGACCATATTAAGGGAATATTGTATGTGAAGGACTTGTTGCCGTACATCAGAAATAACAACAAGGATTTTGACTGGAAAGAGTTAATCCACGAAGCGTATTTCGTTCTGGAACACAAGAAGATAAACGCTCTGCTCGACGAAATGAAAAAGAAAAAAGTTCACATGGCGATTGTAGTAGATGAATACGGCGGAACTATTGGTATTGTGACACTTGAAGATATTCTGGAAGAAATTGTCGGCGAAATATTCGACGAATCGGATATAGAATCAGACGAAACTTTTTACGTGAAACAAAAGGATAACTCATACTCTTTCAAGGGAAAAACGCCGTTAGTGGACTTTTGCAGAATAATGCAGATTGACCACGAACTGTTCGAAAGTACAAAAGGTGGCACCGAAACTTTGGCAGGACTGCTGCTGGAATTGAAAGGCGAATTGCTGCAAAAAGGCGAAGAACTGAAACTGTATGGACTGACTTTTAAGGTGGAAAGCGTTGATGACAGGAGAATTAGAATAATCAAAGTAACGAAATAATGTGCGAATATGAAAATATGCAAATGTGAAAATATAATTTTGTTTTTTGCGCTCGCGATGCTGTCGTGCGAGAGTTATACTCCTAAACCAAAGGGATATATGCGGTTCGACCTTCCCGAAAAGGAATATCGCCTGTTTGATTCCATTTGTCCTGTACAGTTTGAGTATCCGGTGTATGGCAAAATGATATTCGTCAAAGAGGATAATTGCTGGTACAATCTGGTTTTTCCTCAATATCAGGCAACGGTACATCTTAGTTATAAGCCGGTTCGTGATAATCTGGCGGAACTTTTGGACGACGCTCATATTTTTGCCTACAAACACGATGTGAAAGCAAATGCAATCGAGCCTCAGTTTGTCAAAACGAAAAACGACGATATTGTGGGGTTATTATTTGATATAGAAGGGAATACAGCTTCGTCGGTGCAGTTTTTTGTGACAGATTCCGTTAATCATTTTTTTCGCGGGTCGTTGTATTTCTATTCTGCGCCAAACAGCGATTCTTTGGCTCCCCTGATAGATTTTTTCAGGAAAGATATAGAACATTTAATTGAAACAGTGGATTTTAAAACTAAATAATTATGCCGTTATATTCCATAGAAAAAGTTGATGGAGAAGGTTTTTTGGCATTGTGGGAAATTGCTGAAACACAGGAACAACTGATAAAGACAAGTTCGATTCCCGACGAGGAATTGGAAACTATCATGCAGTTTCCCAGCCCAAAAAGACGATTGGAACAACTGGCTGTCAGGTCGTTGCTGAACCAGTGTTTTACACGAAAACAGTATCTCGGATATGAGGAAAATAATCGCCCGTATCTGAAAAATTATCCGGGAGATATCAGCATTTCTCATGCCGACAAGTTTGTGTGTATCCTCGTTCACGAAAGCAAGTACGTGGGCATTGATATTGAGGGACGTAGAAGAAATTTCACTCCGGTCGAAAACAAAAGTATCACCGATTATGAACAGAGTTATCTGAGTTATAAGTATCGCGAAGATCAGCTTTGCGTAATCTGGTGCGCAAAAGAGGCTATCTACAAGGCTATGCATGAGCAAAAGGTGGAGTTTAGCCGGCAAATCGAAATCAAACGGTTTGTGCCTAAAAGAGAGGGGAAATTGTATGCCCGCTTTATCGACAGCGAATATGACGATATGGATTTGAACCTCAATTACAGAATGATAAACGAAAATTACGCCATCGCCTGGGTGCTGAGAGACTGATGAATGAGAAAATGAGAATAATCGAAAAATATTTCTCCGGATTTGATGATGTACAGCTAAAACAGTTTGAGCAACTGCAATACCTTTATTCTTACTGGAATGAACGGATAAATGTTGTTTCACGAAAGGATATCGAACATCTATATACTCGACATGTCCTTCATTCGTTGTCTATTGCAAAGATATTCACGTTTTTGCCGGGAGCGGATATTCTGGACGTAGGGACGGGCGGCGGATTTCCCGTTGTCCCGCTGGCAATTATGTTTCCGGAAACCAATTTTACCGCCATCGATTCTATCGGCAAGAAAATCAAAGCGCTTGACGATGTGATTAAAAATCTGAAACTGACCAACATCGTCACGAAACAGGAAAGAGCGGAAAATATCTCCGCAAAATTCGATTTTGTAACCGGCAGAGCTGTAACAAATTTGCCCGATTTTGTTGGCTGGGTCAAAAAAAACATCAAACCTGTCTCTGTTCACGACATCCCAAATGGCATTATCTGTCTCAAAGGCGGCGATTTAACCGATGAAATACAAAATACCGTCAAAAAATATTCCCTTTCGTCCAATCAAGTCGTCGAATACCGGATATCCGACTTTTTCGAAGAAGATTTTTTCGAAACGAAAAAGGTCGTTATCGTATCAATTCAACAATTCGCCTGACTGTTTCGGAATCGGTAACGTCTGTTTCATACTCGGGAATGCCGGGTAATCCGCCCATGTTGATTTTCGGATTCCGGTAAATCATTCCGCCGGCAACACGGTGTTTTCCAGAGATATGCACTTCGTTTATCCCCGTGTATCCGATTAAATCTTTGACGTTTCCGGGATTTACGCCGCTGCCCGCCATTATGGATATTCGCCCGTCTGCCATTGTAACTAACTCTTTTATTGATTCTTTGCCGTCGATAGCTTTGTTTTCTCCGCCGGAGGTCAAAATCCTTTCGCAACCGGTTGCTATGACGGTTTCCAAGGCTTCAAGCGGATTCGAACTCATATCGAACGCTCTGTGAAACGTCGTTCCCATACCCAACTCTTTTGCTATGACAACCAGCTCCTTTGTTCTCCGCTCATCGACAGCGCCGTCCGGCAACAAAAGTCCAATGACAATTCCCGCCGCGCCATACTTTTTCGCAAAGAAAATATCGCGTTTCATTATCTCAAACTCAATATCCGAATAAAGAAAATCGCCGCCTCTGGGACGAATCATCACATATACCGGGATTTTTACCGATTTACATGCTATTTCTATCGTCGCAGCGCTTGGAGTCGTTCCTCCCTCAAACAGATTATCGCACAATTCTACTCTCGACGCATATCCTTTTTCTGCCTCAATAACAGACCATACCGAACCGGCACAAACTTCTACTTTCATATTTTTTTCATTTTTTTTTAAAAGAACAAAGATAATACAATAAATCCTAATCGAAACAGCAAAGGCAGACTTAATAAAAAATCTGCCTTTTGCTTGAACGTTATTGTTCGATATTATGAAATGTTTTTAAAATTTTATAATACACCCTGTGCCAGAATTGTTTTTGCAACTTTCATGAACCCGGCAACATTGGCGCCTTTGACGTAGTTGACATAACCGTCGGCTTCAGTACCGTATTTTACACACTGAGCGTGAATATTTTGCATAATATCTTTGAGTTTGGCATCTACTTCGTCGCGTGTCCACGACAGACGGACAGAGTTTTGCGTCATTTCCAAACCCGAAGTAGCCACGCCTCCTGCATTTGCCGCTTTACCCGGAGCATACAGGATTTTGGCGTTCTGGAACACTTCGATAGCGCCCGGCGTCGATGGCATGTTAGCGCCTTCCGATACTGCGAAACAGCCGTTGGCAACTAATGTCTTAGCCTCATCTTCGTTGATTTCGTTCTGCGTAGCCGAGGGAAGAGCGATGTCGCATTTTTCGCCCCATGGACGAGCGCCTTCGACGTATTTACAGTTGTATTTTTCGGCATATTCGCGTATACGTCCACGATATATTTCCTTTAATTCCTTGACATATTCCAGTTTTTCGCTGTCGATACCGTCGGGATCATAGATATATCCGTTTGAATCGGAGAGCGTTACTACTTTAGCGCCAAGTTCAATCAGTTTCTCTACCGTATATTGAGCTACATTTCCGGAACCTGAAACCGTACACACCTTACCTTTGACGTCGATGTTTCGTGTCTTCAACATTTCGAGCAGAAAATAGATATTTCCATACCCGGTAGCTTCGGGACGAATTAACGAGCCGCCAAATTCCAAACCTTTACCGGTGAATGTTCCGGTAAATTCCTTAGCTAATTTCTTATACATGCCAAACATGTATGCGATTTCGCGTCCGCCAACTCCGATATCTCCGGCAGGAACATCGGTATCGGGACCAATATGTTTCCATAATTCGAGGAGAAAAGCCTGACAGAAACGCATTACTTCGGCATTCGATTTGCCTTTCGGCGAAAAATCGGAACCGCCTTTTGCTCCGCCCATGGGAAGAGTGGTCAACGCATTCTTGAACGTCTGTTCGAATGCCAAAAATTTCAGGATAGAAGGATTGACCGAACTGTGAAAACGAATGCCGCCCTTGTACGGACCAATCGCATTTGAATGTTGGATACGGTAACCCATATTTGTCCGGACATTGCCACGGTCATCTACCCACGTTACTCTGAATGAAAAAATCCTGTCGGGAATACACAGTCTTTCAATCAAATTTGTTTTTTCAAACTCAGGATATTGGTTGTAAATATCTTCGATCGATTCCAATACCTCTGACACTGCCTGATGATATTCCGCTTCATTCGGAAACCTTCTTTTCAGGTCTTCTAATACTTTTTGCGCGTTCATTTAATTTAATTAATTCATTTATATTTAATCAATTCATTTAATTTATTTTCATATATAACATATTTTAAAAATCGTGCAAAAGTATATAAAATATTTGATATGCAAATTTTTTCCTGTATTATGTTTATTTATTTCACAGAATATTCCAGTCCGTTATTTTTGACGAAATTAAGCATTTCGGAAGTGATTCCGATCCGGTATTTGCGTGAAAACAAATCGACGGAAATATTTTTCCTGCCATCGATAAACCTTACTCTGAATTCGATTTTGCCGGCATTGTTTCTCACAACGTTCAACATCTCTTCCGCAAAAAACGGCGACACGTCGGCAACGGGAACGTTCAACGTAAAACATTTCAGGTCGTCTTTGGCATTTCCGAGCAGAGTGATCTGTTTGACTTTCACTTCCAGTTCGGCAGGATTGTTGTATCTTTCCTGTACTGTGGCTTTAACCAGAAGATAATAACCGGTTTGCATGAATTTCATGAGATTTTCGTAATCTTTGCCGAACAGCCTGAAATCGTAAGTCCCGGTATAATCTTCGAGCGTAAACGAGCCCCATGGTTTTCCGTTTTTGCTGACGCTGCCATTGGCAGCGGTCACAAATCCACCCAGAGTGAAATCGCGGTCTCTGAATCGCGCAAGTTCGCCCAGGTCGGAAATCGAATGTGAAACAAGATTTTGCATTTCAAACTTGTAATCGTCCAAGGGATGCGACGAGAGGAACATGCCGATTAACTCCTTTTCCTTCTTCAAAATGTCGATGCGCGACCAGTTTGCAATGCTTGGAATTTCGGGTTTTGAAACCTGCACAGCATTATCGCCCATAAACAGGGAATTGACGTTCAACGCCGTGTCGGCTTGCACTTTGCCGCCGTATCGAATCAGTATGTCAAGCACAGGCTCGCCTTTGGAATTGACCGCCGCCAACTGTTCCCGTTTGACGCCGAGATTGTCGAAAGCGCCTGCCATTGCGAGCGATTCGATACTTCGCTTGTTCACCGACGTAAGATTCACACGTTCAACAAAATCGTAGATATCTTTAAACGCTCCTCCCGCATTGCGCATTGCGATAATATTTTCGACAGCGCCGGCTCCGACATTTTTAATCGCCGCCAGCCCGAAACGTATGTCGCCCTTGGCATTGACTGTAAACTTGTAATAACTTTCGTTGATATCCGGACCTAAAACGTTGATTCCCATCCGGCGACATTCGTCCATGAATTTGGTGATTTCGGAGATGTTCGACAGGTTGCGGCTAAGCACTGCCGCCATGTATTCGGCAGGATAATGCGCTTTGAGATAAGCCGTTTGATAGGCGACATGAGAATAGCAGGTTGCATGCGATTTGTTGAAAGCATATTCGGCAAAGGCTTCCCAGTCTGTCCATATCTTTTCCAGTTTCTTGACGTCGTGACCTTTATCTTTTCCGCCTTCGATGAATAATTTCTTCATTTTATCCATCGTGTCTCTTTGCTTTTTTCCCATCGCTTTACGCAAGGTATCAGCCTGTCCCTTAGTGAATCCCGCCAGCGACTGCGACAAAAGCATGACCTGTTCCTGATACACCGTTATCCCGTATGTATCTTCCAGATATTCCGACTGTTCGGCAATATCGTACGATATCGCTACTCTTCCGTGTTTACGTGCAACAAAATCGGGGATATACTCCATTGGACCCGGACGGTAGAGCGCGTTCATGGCGATAAGGTCTTCGAAAGTATTTGGTTTTAACTGTCTCAGCCATTTACGCATACCGTCGGACTCGAACTGGAACGTCCCGACCGTTTCGCCTTTGCTGTACAGCTCGTAAGTCTTCTCGTCGTCGAAAGGAATATCGTTGATATCCAGGTCGATATTGTGCCGTAATTTGATGTTGTCGAGCGCTTCTTTGATGATAGACAATGTTTTCAGTCCGAGAAAGTCCATTTTGAGCAGTCCGATGTCTTCGACTTCCGAGCCTTCGTACTGCGTTACGCGAAATTCCTCGCCGGTCTCCTTATCTTTCGAGATGCAGAGCGGGACATATTGCGTAAGTTCGTCACGTCCAATGATTATTCCGCAGGCGTGTACTCCCGTGTTCCTCACCGAGCCTTCGAGCATCTTTGCGTATTTCAGCGTGCTTCTGATTAGTTCATTGTCGGAACGCAGTTCTCTTTCCAAATCCGGGACTTCCTTAAATGCCAGAGCCAGATTGACTTTCGGACCTTCGGGGACGAGTTTCGACAGCCTGTCGGCGTCGGACAGCGGCAAATCCTGAACCCTCGCGACGTCTTTGATTGCCGATTTGGCAGCCATAGTGCCGAAGGTTATGATGTGCGCAACTTTTTCTTTACCGTATTTGTTTTCAACATATTTCAACACTTCGGCACGTCCGTCGTCGTCGAAATCAATGTCGATATCGGGCATCGATATACGGTCGGGATTGAGGAAACGCTCGAACAGCAGATTGTATTTTATCGGGTCGATATCCGTAATTCCCAGACAGTAAGCAACAGCCGAGCCGGCAGCCGAGCCTCGTCCCGGACCTACCGTCACGCCCATTTTTCGCGCTTCGGCAATGAAATCCTGCACAATAAGGAAATATCCCGGGAATCCCATGTTTTTGATTGTATTAAGTTCGAAATCTATCCGTTCGGTCAGTTCGGCGCTGAGGTCGCCATAACGTTTACGGGCGCCTTCGTAGGCGAGATGTCGGAGATAATCATCGTCGTTTTCAAACTCTTCCGGAATGGGAAACAGCGGCATGATAGCCTTGCTGCCGATAGAATATTCTTCGATTTTGTTCACGATCTCTTCCGTATTCGTGATTGCTTCGGGAATATCGGCAAAAATTTCCTGCATTTGCGACTGAGTTTTAAGCCATTCCTGCTTAGTATAACGCATCCGATCGGTGTCGGCGAGTTTTGCGCCTGTGTTGATGCAGATGAGCCGGTCGTGAGCGTCGGCGTCTTCCTCATGAACGAAATGTACGTCGTTGGTTGCAATGACTTTAATTCCCAATTTCTTAGACAGTTGTATGACACCTTCGTTCGCAACAGTCTGTTCCTGATACACCCGCATCGTATAGGGGTCGTTGTTTTTGTGCCGCTGGATTTCGAGATAAAAATCGTCGCCAAACTGTTCTTTGAACTCTAAAGCAACACGTTCGGCGCCTTCCATATCGCCGGAACGAATCAGTTTCGGGATTTCGCCGCCGATACAAGCCGACGAAACAATCAATCCTTCTTTATATTGAAACAAAATCTCCTTGTCGATTCTCGGACGCGTATAAAAACCTTCGATAAAGCCTGACGACACAAGCTTCATCAGATTGTTATAGCCGGTTTTGTTTTTAGCCAGCAGGATAAGATGTCGTCCGCTCTGGTCTTCTTTTCCGTTTTTATCGAAACGGCTGTTGCGCGCAACGTAAACCTCGCAACCTACTATCGGCTTGATTTCTGCTTTCTTGGCTTCTTTAAGAAATTCCTTGACGCCATACATATTCCCGTGGTCGGTGATGGCAAGCGCCGTTTGATTGTCGGCTTTGGCAGTCGCCAGAAGGTCGGGTATCGCCGAAGCCCCGTCTAACACAGAGTATTGCGTGTGTACGTGTAAATGTGTAAACATGCTTTTATTTATTAAATTGTCTTATTAACAATATGTTATTAACTTTTT
>JAISXV010000195.1 GCA_031270335.1 Prevotellaceae bacterium
GCGTCTTTCAGGACGTCCAGTTCGCGAAGCAGTTCCGAAGCTGTTACCTTGTCGCCGTTCCACCACCAGCGGACAAAGGGCTTCGCTGTAACCGGAGGATCGCAAAACAGAGAATACAACTCATCGCCGATTTCCTGATTTTCACTGTTGATATCCGTATCCGAAAACGAAAACGGATACATGCGCATAACCGGCAATCCGGCTGTAAGAATCATTCCCGATTTGATGAACTTGCGCCGGGAAACAGAATTGTTTTTATCATTCAGCTCTTTCATATTTTGTAAATTATTAAATTTCAATTACTAATTATCTTCACCGGCTCCAACAATCCCGATTCATTCATTTTTTCGGACTTCCACGATTCGACATTATAGATCAGTTTACGTTCATTTTCGGGAAGTAAGGCATCGCCGATAATACGATTCATCCATGTGCTAACCACTTCTACTTCGATTGTATTTTTGCCCGGTTTCACAGCGTCGGCGATGTTCATCCGGTAAGGATATGTCCATGCTCCGCCGACGTATTGTCCGTTGATTTTCACCTTAGCCATCACGCCCACTTTGCCGAGATCGACATAGATATTGCCGGCAGGTTTGTCGTCGAGCGTGAAAACATTGCTGTAAACGGCAGTTCCCGAATAATAACGAATACGGCTGTCCTCGTTTTCATGCCAGGATTGCAGTTTGTCGAAAACGACCGGTTCAGATGGTCCGCGCCTGATTTTATCCGATTCGAAAGACGCTGTCCATGGAGTGTTTATTTCGGTAATAACCTCCGGCGTCGGGAAATTGTCGTTCACATTGGATGATTTCGGATTGCCCTTTCCGGCGAATACAATAAACATACTTTCGCAAGGTTCGAACTGTAGCGGGACAATCGTAGAAACGTCTTTACATTCAAACGCAGGCAAGATTCGTCGTTCGCCTGTGACGGGATTCCAAAGCTCGGGTTGTCCGGCGGCGCGAAATTCCGGCGTTATCTGTACGGGTTTATTGCTACGGTTGGCAATGAAGTATATTTCTCTGTCGGCGGTCGTACGGTGATTATATACCATATCTTTGTTATTCAACTTCACATCCGGAGCAATGTTGAGCGTCGTCAGAGCCTCTTCAATCGTCATTCCCGAGAGGATTTTGCCTTTACCGTAAGATTTCTCTTCTGTGGAGAGGGTGGAAGCCCACATTTTGTTGGCGAGCATTATCAGTTCTTTATCGGCTTCGGGATAGTTTTGAAAACTCGGCGAACGTTTTGGGGCTTCGCCAAGTACGACAGCGCCATCATTAACAAGCCGTTCGATACTCTTCAACACTTCGGGGCGCATGGTCTCAAACGGCGGCAGTACAAGAATACTGTACGAGACGCCGTGAGGCAACACAATGCGACCGTCTTTCACCGACATGTTATTTGTAATCACATCGGAATTGACATAATCGGCATGATAACCCTGCGGCAAAACGGGAACGTCGATACCATTCTTTGCCATGTTGGGATTCAGCCCGAAAGGACCGCTGTTTACCGGCACATCTTCCCCAATAAAGTAAGCCACATCGGAAACCGAAAGTCCCTGTTCGAGCATCACTCCGCAACGTTTCAGATATGCAGTGAACAAATCTACCTGACGAAACCAGGTATTTTGACGGTTAAACTCTGTGCCGAACCAGGCGCATATACCCGGATTTATATCGTCCGAAGGCTGTTCGATATAGACGTGCAGAATGCAGCTTGTCAATCCTGCGGCAAAAGCAGCATCTGCGTCGCGTTTCAACAAATATGGATACGCGCTGTATCCCGCTCCGCTCGTAAACGATTCGGCATACACTCGCGGTTTGTTGTAGATGTGCGCGCATGAAGCGGCGACGTCCATATATCGCATATTATCTCCTCCTCCGGGCCAAAATTCGCCGCCAACCCGGTCGGAGTTTTTGCCATAGAGCAGAAATTCGCCGGGAAATCCCCAGTCGCCATAATTTTCTATCCATGTTTCGATGCCATGTTTATGCAATATTGTTTTGAAATTGGGTAAAAAATGATTGCCTGTAATTTCGGCGGCAAGACGGCGCACGTCCCACAAAAACCGTTCCGACTGTTCGGGCGAGCCGACAAGATGTCCGGTCAGTGTGGGCAGGAAAGGCGTAGGGTCGTATCCGTAACGTGCTTTGAGGCTGTCGATGAAATTGTCGGTAAACGTCTGCGCTCCCTTTTCCCAACTGTCCATGACAGTTACGTGAAATGTCCGGCGGTCTTCGGCAGGAATACGACGCAGCACTTCGCCGAGAAAATTGTCGAAATGATGCTGTAAATATTCGGTATTCAGTTTGTCCACTTCCCAACCCGAACCTTCGGGCGATGTCGGCGATATAAATACTTCGTTCGGAACCATTCCCATACGCATCACGAGCCAGTTACCTTTGGGAGCATCCCAGACGAGCGTGCCGTCGGGTTGCATTTTGTCCGTAACGTCGATAACCTTTTCGGGAACGATGGCAGTCGCATCATCGTCTGCGGGAACACTTTGCGCCGACGTCCATTTATATTCAGTATATGGCGGGTTGCCACTTTGATACATGCGCGCCAAAGTTTTTTCGGGATACTGGTCGATTACGGCGGTCGGCGAAAGAATGATTTTGCCTATAGCGGCGTCAAATGCGGTGTTACGGAAGACAATGCGGTATTCGTCCGAACTCAGCTTGTCAAATCCCGTAACCACAGGTGCAAACGGAGTATATCCAACCGAGGGAATGGGAAATATTCGATAAAGCGGAAAAACGGCGACGGTAACAAAGTCTCCGTCCACCTTTGCCTGCAATTCGCCCTCGCCCCGACAGCGACTCGCCGGATAGATACTGAGCGAACGTGCATCTTCCGGTTGCAGCAAACGAAGCGTTATCGAGGCTTCCTCGCCTTTTGGCACAACGTATTTTATGGACAATGGAGAATCGTCCGGCACATCAATTACGGTATATTCAAGCGAAACGCCTTTTAAAGGACGCATGTTTGCAGTCGTAACTTTTGCGCCTGCTTCGTCGAACAGATTCAGCCGGTAATCTTCAGATACGGGAACCGCCAGCGTCCGCACATCCTGAAAGTGTGGCGAAGGTTTGCCTTCGTGGTTAATAAATTTGCTACTCCAATCCTTGTACTGTGTTGGTTGTTGAGGAACGGGAAGTTGAACGGTAACCTTTCCGCCACCCGTAACCCATGTTTCGGAAGCAACGAGATGACGCATGGATTGTCCGGCTTTAATCCACGGTCCGCCGGAATGACTCCATCCCGGACTGTTAAACATGCCGACTTCGATATCCAGTTCGCCGGCGGTCTTCATGGCAGCGTGCAAAATGTCCCACCATTCGTCGGTAAACAGTTTCACATTACCATAAGGAGCGCCTTCTCCTCCGATGTTGCCAATAAATACGGAGTTAATACCTGCCTGTTTCATTGCGTGCAGGTCTTTGACAACGCCTTCTTTCGAAATGTTGTCGGACATCCAATACCAATAGACGCCTGTGGTCATGCTCTCAGGCGGCGATATAAAATCTTCAGCCAACCTGTCTTTACTGCATCCGGACACTAAAAATATAACAGCGCCTGAAAGAATAATTGTTTTTAAAAATACGTTTTTTTGTAAATATTTTCCTGTCATGTATTGTGTTTTAAACTGTTTTACAATTGTAAATTTCGGCACAAAGATAATTATTTTTGGCAAATAATACCTCAAAACGAAAAGCAATTGTTTTTTATCGGTAATGATAAACAATTATATGAGTTGACAGCCGTTACGAAAGCACAAAGTTGTTTTCCTGTCGGCAAATCCGAAAAATCGGCATTTATTCGGCATAGAATTTATCCTTTTGCCATGCCGCCGGATTATGTATAATGTAATCGGCAATATTTTGGTATGCTTGTTCGTTTCGTATGATGTGTTCGTAATAATTGCGTTGCCATAATTTATCAGGGGAATCAATTTTTTTCGTGGTTTGATATTTAAAATATCCGATAATGTTACCCAATGTCGTCGTATTCGTAGGGGCGGGGTTTGCCCGCCCTTGTTTTTGTATGACGTTATCGGGATGGGCAATTTGCGAAACGGCGTTGTCGGGATGGGCGATTTGCGAAACGGCGTTATCGGGACGGGCGATTTGCGAAATGGTGTTATCGGGACGGACGATTTGCAAAATGGCGTGAAAATGATTGGGCATTATAATAAATGTGTCCAATTCAATTTGCGGATATTTGTTTTTTAAATTCAACCATTCATTTTCAATTATTTTACCCAAATCATTCAATATCATTTCCCCATTTTCGATTTTTCCAAATAAACAACGTCGGTTTTGTACACATATCGTAACAAAATATAATCCTGCCTGCGAATAATCGTATCCTTTCAATCGGATACTGCGGCGGTGGTGAATAGCGGGAGAGTATGGCATAACT
>JAISXV010000202.1 GCA_031270335.1 Prevotellaceae bacterium
TCCTTAAATTGGCAACGCTGTCGGATTCGGTGTTATCAACACACGAATAAGTGGCGAATAGCACTCCCGCTACTGCCAACATTGTTAGGAAAATTTTAATTTTTCTCATAATTAGAATAATTTATAAAGAGTTTTAAAAAATAATTATTATTAAATTTACTTAATTTATTTAAATTTTCTACGTTTTGTTTGCTTATGTTATTGTGGACTCCGGCAGCAAATATTTTTTGTTTGTCATCGTCATTTTTTGTGTTCTGTTCCGGAGCAAATGTCGCGTTTTCCGGGGAAAACCGCTTTCCGGAGCCGCAAAATTTTATCGAAACAAAACCTTTAATACACATAATCAATTCTTTAAATTCAAACACACATTTTAATTTCGTTTTACAAAGATATAAAAAATTTATTTACTACCAAACATTGTTAAATTTAAAAAAAAAATTTTTTTCAGCCATTTTTTTTTCGAAAAACCGGTTTTTTTCGTCCGGCAAACATCAAATTTTCGTCCGGCATCGGATTTTTTATTCCTTTTTAACGTCATTTTTTCTTATGAAAACATTTCAAATATCATCATCTCAATCAGTTAATGTATATATCCTTGTTACAAAACTTTCATGAACATGGATACAAAGGTATAAAGAATTTTTATTCTGCAAATTTTTTTTTAAAAAAAGTGAAAAAAAGTGAAAAAAAGTGAAATTTTTTTTTGAAGGGGAGATAAACGATCCAAAAACTTTTTACCCCCCAAAGCATAAACATCTTACACAAAGGACATTATATCAACTTTGTGTTCCTTGTGGTTAAGAAAAAAAATCCTAATCGTAATTTCCTTCGTGCGCAGCAATCCTACAAATCCTTAAATCCTACAAATCCTAATCAAGATTAGTAGGATTCCTTCGGGCGCAGCAATCCTACAAATCCTTAAATCCTACAAATCCTAATCAAGATTGGTAGGATTCCTTCGGGCGCAGCAATCCTACAAATCCTTAAATCCTACAAATCCTAATCGGGATTGTCGTACATCATTACAACAATACTGATTGTTCACGAAACGGTTTAGCATTCCGTTAGGAATGCGCCGCTCGGTAGAAAACGGTTTTTGGGTTCTCCTCTTGCATTCCGTTAGGAATGCATCCTCCGTTAAACATTCCTAACGGAATGTTGATTAATCTGTCGTGGCGTCTGAAGGAAATCCTACGAATCCTTAAATCCTACAAATCCTAATCAAAAAGAATCTATCGCTATCATTCTGAATTACAAATTATTGACTTGCAGAAATTTATTTTGGTGTAAAAAAAACGCGCATATATAAAAATAAGTATTACCTTTGCAAAAAAATTGAACAAGAATTTTAATAATTAAAAAGTTAGACAAATGAAAGTATTTAGTAAATTATTGATTTTAGCGCTTGTAGCAAGCGTTTTTGCCGGATGCAGCAAAGATGATGAAAATCTTCCAATAGCAGACATTGCCGGCACGTATGAAGGAACGATTACAATAGCCGGTATGGGTGAGTATCCGAATATTACGATTAATGTAACGTATGCGAACGATGCTGCTTTGTTATCAATTCCTGTAGGAGCAATTCCTGTTTTTCCGTTGGCTATCAATGCCACTTGTACTGTTACAAGCGACACTGAGAAGTATTCGCTTTCGGGAACCGCAAGTGTTACTTTTCCTGTTGCGGAGGATGTCTCAATACCGATACCGGTAACGATAAAGAATACCAGCAACATTACCAAAGCGGGAAAGGCTGTTTTTGATATCGAAGTTGCGCTTCCTGCAGAAATTCCGAATGGAGGAGTAACGTTGGTT
This sequence comes from Prevotellaceae bacterium, assembly GCA_031270335.1. Classification (GTDB taxonomy): domain Bacteria; phylum Bacteroidota; class Bacteroidia; order Bacteroidales; family UBA932; genus JAIRLF01. The sequence goes on from JAISXV010000202.1 coordinate 1,813, forward strand.
GTTCAATTTGAAGGACAGAAGAGATAAGCAACTAATTTTTTCTAATTTTTCATAAAAAAATGTATTTACGGGATTCTTCGTTAAGCGGGGCGTCCCGTTTTGTTTACTTTATTTTGTTCAGGAAATCATCGAAATTAACAGTTTTTTCCTTTTTGCCAATTGCATGTTGATGGACGACTCTGCTCACGTTTTTCATGAACGACAGCCCGGCTTGTTCGTATTTGCAGTCTTCTTCCTGCACGCCGGTTTTGTTACATTTTATTACCACGGATAAAAAGAAATCCACACCGTTTCGAGTGTCGATGATATATGCGTTGTCAATCATAAATCCGGCGTCTTTTCCCGGATTGTTGAAAATTTTGATTGCCGAATCGCTTAGTTTGTCGTTCATGATATAGTTAAAATCGTTATTGTGAGCCATTTGTTTGAAAAGGAAAGCGTAATCGTCGTCCGAGAGTTCGGGTTTGTTCGCATGTACGTCCGGAAACGTCAGCGATTTCAAAAAACCGTGCATGTCTTCGATTGTAAATTTATTCCGGTTTTCTTCACTGTTGGCATAATAATCAATGGGATTGTATTCTCCTTTTTTCACATATACGCTGTAAAACGGGATTGTCGTGGGATGACGTTTCAAGTGAATAATGTCTATGTAATAGCTTTTTACGTCGGTTCGGAAGAACGTTACCATGTTCGATTGCCGTGAAGTTTCGGGAGATTTATTGTCGAGTTTGTGTAAAAACCACGAATTGCAATAACCCAGACTGTGCATTCGTTCATTGAAATGACGCTGGTTCAGGAAGTCATAACAAAAATCACAGGATTTTTTATCTCCGTGGACAAACATTTTTTTGATGAAATGAGCAAACGAAGCGTATTTGTTTTCCGACGACATATCCTGATAAATCAAAATTTCCTGATTTGTAGCGTTATCAATTCTCACGTAGCGATGTTTGTCCAGGTCATGTTCTTTCGATAGTTCATTGATTTTCTCCAAAGTAAGGACGGCTGCAGGCAAAAACACGGCGTTCGACGGGTAAAAATATTTGTTTTTATCAACATTGTAGTGATAATCAACAAAATTAATCCTGTCTTTTTCCCTGTTTATTTGAGTGTAAATAATCTGCACTTCATAAGCGGAGTTTTTTGCTAAGATACTGTCAAATGCCCTTTCCGTTTTAAGCAATTTCGGAAGTAGCCTCGTGTTTTTCTTATGATTTTGTGCAAAAATATTTTCATGCATCAAGCACCAGACTGTCATAAAAAATACTGTTTTGTATAAAATACTGCATATTCTACTCATACCATAATACTATTATTACGCAAATGCAAAGATACTAAACAAATTTCAATAATGAAAATTTTTTTTGCATCAATTTGTCGTTTAATAATAACAAAAAACGGTAAATGTTTGTTTTTTAGTTATAAACAAAAATGTTTTTTTTTGTTGTTTTATTTTCCATTAATAAATTTATTGTTAATTTTGCAAAGTTTTTTGTTGATTTTTTTCGATTTCGGTCGCCCTCGACTCCGGTCGATTCCAGTCGATTTCGGTCGCCCTCGACTCCGGTCGATTCCAGTCGATTCCGGTCGCCCTCGACTCCGGTCGATTCCAGTCGATTCCGGTCGTCTGAAATCGAAAAAAATAAAAAAAGGAAAAAAATTATGGCAACATTTGACAACACTGCTGGTTATCGTCGTTTAGATTCATGGGTTTTGGCAAGTATTGTGCAGTTTGGAACTTACCGTTTTTGCAAAAAATTCCTGACACGCGAACTTGACCCGACAGGAAGGCAATACGACCAGATGACACAGGCGGCGCGTTCGGGTAAAGTAAATATTGTGGAAGGTTCGGCGCGTTCGGCGACATCCAAAGAAACGGAAATGAAACTGACCGATGTAGCTCGTGCAAGTTTAAACGAATTGGGAAGCGATTACGAGGACTGGCTGTTACAGCATGGGCTTATTCCGTGGCACAAAGGTTCAAGTGAGGCGAAAGAAGTATTTGCGGTTTGGCTGGATAAACCTGATTACCGTGATGATTGGGTATATGATTCGTGTGCGCATTTACTGAACCAGCAAAGCAAGTTCGATCGGTGGCTACTTTCTGACAATTCGATAGTTGTAGCTAATTGCATGATTATCTTAATACGTCGCACGATAAAAATGCTTGTAGGACAATTGCAATCACAAATGGAAGTTTTTGAACAGAGTGGTGGTTTTCGTGAAAAGCTGACACAAATACGCACCGAAGCAAGAGCTAAAATCGAAAATGCGCCATCCTGTCCTAATTGCGGAAAGCCGATGACCCTTCGCACTGCCGCCACCGGAAAAAATGCAGGCAAAGAGTTTTGGGGATGCACAAGCTATCCGGACTGCAAGGGAATAAGAAGCGCAGAGAAGTAAGGATCCCCTCGCTTCCACTCGCTCTCACTCAATTCCACTCGACTCCGGTCGTTTCCAGTCGATTCCGGTCGTTCTCGCTTCCGGTCGTTTCCAGTCGATTCCGGTCGTTTCCAGTCGATTCCGGTCGTTCTCGACTCCAGTCGTTTCCAGTCGATTCCGGTCGTTCTCGATTCCAGTCGTTTCCAGTCGATTTCGGTCGTTCTCGACTCCAGTCGTTTCCAGTCGATTCCGGTCGCCCTCGACTCCGGTCGACTCCAGTCGATTCCGGTCGTTCTCGATTTCGGTCGTTCTCGCTTCCGGTCGCCCTCGCTTCCGGTCGTTCTCGATTCCGGTCGCCCTCGACTCCGGTCGTTTCCACTCGATTTCGGTCGATTTCGTTTCCAGTCGATTCCACTCGCCCAAAATCCCCCCCAATCAACCTCATTTGCACATTTGCACATTAGTCCGTACCTTTGCCGAAAGTTTTTTGTAATGAATTATATTCAAGAATATCGCATTATACTTGCGTCTCAATCGTTAAGGCGGCGGGAACTGATTAAAGGATTAGATATTCCTTTCGAGATCGCGGAAAATTACAATTGCGACGAATCATATCCTCCCGGCATGTCGCTTGATGAAGTCGCCGGTTTTTTGGCGGAGAAAAAATCGGACGCATATCCTCGAAAATTAAACGACAAAGAAATCTTAGTCACGGCGGACACTATGGTAAAATGTCGAAACGAGTTTTTCGGAAAGCCGGAAAACAAACAGGACGCCGTCGTCATGCTGAAAAAACTTTCGGGACAAAAACATGAAGTCATCACAGGCGTATGCATCAGGACTGTCTGCCGGAAAAAAGTTTTCAGCGTATCTTCGTATGTGTTTTTTGCCGAATTGTCGGCAGAAGATATTGAATACTACGTCGAAAATTACAGCCCGCTCGACAAAGCCGGAGCTTACGGAATACAGGAATGGATAGGATACACCTCAATAGAACGTATTGAAGGTTCGTACTATAACATTATGGGACTGCCTGTTGCACGATTATGGAAAGAATTGAAATGTTTAACGGAAAAATTATAATTTAGTTATGTTATACCATATAATTACGTACTTACGCAAAATTTTTGATATTCCGGGATCCGGAATGTTTAATTTTATTTCATTCAGGGCGGCTTTGGCAATGATTTTTTCCCTGATAGTAGCCCTGTTTGTTGGGAAATGGATAATCAGGTTTCTGCAACGCAAGCAGATTGGAGACGAAGTCAGAGACTTGGGTGTCGAAGGTCAATTGTCGAAAAAGGGAACCCCTACAATGGGAGGAATTATCATCCTGTTGTCGATACTGATTCCGGCGCTGCTGTTCGCACGGTTAGACAATGTGTATATTTTATTGATGATTACGGCGACAGTTTGGTTAGGACTTATCGGGTTTATAGACGATTATATCAAAGTGTTCAAGAAAAACAAGAAAGGACTTAGCGGAAAATCAAAGATTATCGGACAGGTAGGGCTTGGAATAATTGTCGGATGCACTCTCTTTCTCAGCGACAGCGCAACTGTTCGTGAAAAAGTCGAACCCGGAACGCCCGGCGCTCAGGTTACTACCGTCGGCGACAGGACAATATGGTCGAAAGAATCGAAATCAACGATTACAACGCTCCCGTTCTTCAAAAACAACGAATTTGACTACAACATGCTGATGCCGGGCGAAGGAAAAACTAAGCAAATCGGAGGATGGATAATTTTCGTTATAGCGACAATCGTCATTATAACAGCCGTTTCGAACGGCGCAAATCTCACCGACGGCATCGACGGATTGCTCACAGGAATATCAATCATAATCGGCACAACATTAGGGATTTTCGCATACTTGTCGGGAAACATAATATATGCCGACTACCTTAATATAATGTATATACCTGCGACCGGCGAACTTGTTGTGTTTATAGCGGCATTCATTGGCGCGCTGGTTGGTTTCCTTTGGTACAATGCTTATCCGGCGCAGGTTTTCATGGGCGACACCGGCAGTCTGGCGCTCGGAGGAATAATTGCGGTATTTGCGATAATCATTCATAAAGAACTGCTTATACCTGTTTTATGCGGGATATTTTTTGTTGAAAGTCTGTCGGTTATTGTTCAAGTCTCCTACTTCAAATACACCAAACGACGCTACGGCGAAGGCAGACGTATATTCAAAATGACGCCTCTGCATCATCACTACCAAAAAGCAGGAAACGCCGGAATCAACGCCCGCTGGCAACGCCCGTTACAGCCATTGCCGGAATCGAAAATCACTGTCCGGTTTTGGATTATCGCTATATTGTTGGCGGTAATTACAGTCGTAACGTTGAAAATACGATGACAAACGTGCGCTTCAATACGTTTTTCGGTAAAATGGAACAAGGGCAGTATCTGAAGCGACACAAATAAGTCCGAAAGGACTTCAATTTGAATAACCCCGTGCAAGCCTAAGGCGCAGCTCGGGGTATATGTCGCCAACTCTTTAGAACTACGGAGTTGATGTTCGTGGTGGAAACCAAACTCTTAACTCTTAGTTCTTAACTCTTAACTTTTCGTCGTTCTAATCAAAAATCTAAAGTCGTCAATTTGTCTAAGCAGTCGAAGTTGTTGTATTGATGATTTGTCAGTCTGTTTTTGGCGCAATTGACAGCGTCAATGATTTTATTTGCCAACACCATTTTTTCCGATGAGAGATTATAGATGAAAGATGTTTGTTTGACAATGTTTTTCCTCTTCTCGTCTTCCGTAAAATTCATATTAACGTTTATTTTATCCTTCTTATTTTTCCTTTTCGACTGGAATTTTACTAATACGAACTGTTGTTTCATATACAGGTTCGAACATACGAGAATAAGTTTCTCTTCGTCTTGAATAACTTTTGAGGCGCCGTAAACATCGTTTACTTTTAAGTGTTTAGGAAAGGATATTTCAATCTGTATATTTTCCATATTGGCGTTCATATTACTGAATTCTTCACGCAGGACATATCCTATATCAATGTAAGCGCTGTCGCAGTCGCCGATAAAGTGACTTTCGCCGCGACCTTCCATGGCAATATCGTGTAAAAGGTTGAAATTAATATTATTTCCGATGCCGATAGTCGATGTTTCGATTCCTTTATCGTAATAATTAATCGTATGTTTAAGGATTCTGTTGGGGTCTTTTTCTCCGGTAGTTGATACGCCATCGGACATCAGAATCAGGCGGTTTCGATAAAAGCGGTTGTGATTTTTGTTGATTTCGTTGTATCCTGTCAACATTCCGGCAAGCATGTTTGTGCCGCCGCCGATTGTGATCCGGTCGATTGTTTCCCTGAAAATACTGTCGCTGTATTTGTTATACTGTCGCGAAGACAAAACTACCTGTGCATAATCGTCGTAAGTGACAATCGACACATAATCGCCGGGTACAAGGGACGAAAGTATTTCTTTCATTGCATCTTTCAGTTTCTCCATCCGGTTGTTTTCCTCCATCGACGCACTACGGTCGAGGGCAAAACACAGATTCAACGGTTTTCTTTTAACGGGCCCGTTCGATGAAGAGATGTCCATAAGGAGTTCAACATACAAATTTTTGTTATCCTGTGCATTAGATACTTCCAGATTAATATCGGCAACTTCGGTATAATCATAAGAATCGAATTTAAGAAAATCTTCCATATCAATCTGATGTGGCGAAAATAAACCGCAAGTGGACGGTATTACAACATCCTGACAATACACTGTCTGTACGTATAACATACTCAAACAGAGAACAGATAAACATTTAGCATTCATTTCATTTATAATTAAAGAACGCGCAAAAATAACTAAGGTAACTTATAAATTGTGTTAAATTATGTTTTTTTTTCCAAAAAAAGAAAAAACATTTATATTTATACCGAAAAAATAAATGTAATTTAGTATGTAAAATGATGAAAAAGATAACATTAGCTTTAATAATCGTATTAGGAATATTCTTCAATACGGCTGCGCAGGACAAGATTTTCACTATGGAAGAAGCCGTTTTGGGCTATCATCTTCGTCCGGAATCAAAATATTTTGTCTGGCAGGGCAATTTAAACAATTATACGTACGTCGAAGAGAAAAATCTGGTGTCCGAAGACGCTAACGGCGTGAAAAAGACCTTGATAACTGTCGATGAGCTTAATACAGCGCTGGGTTCCGGCTTGAAAAATTTTCCTCCGTATTCGTGGATGGACGAAAATATTTTGAAAGTCAATCATCAGGGAAAAGAATATCGTGTGGACGTCTCCGATAAAACTCTGAAAACCACAGTAACATTTCCCGAAGGAATCTCAAATCTGACATATTCGGCGGGAGGGAAACTCTATGCTTATACTGTCGATAACAACCTGTTTTACATGAATGAACAGGGCGAAAAATTCACCGTAACCGGCGATAAGGACAAAAACATTGTCAATGGACAAACCGTCAGTCGTGATGAATTTGGTATTCATGGAGGAATATTCTGGTCGCCCGACGGAAAAAAACTTGCTTTTTACCGCAAGGATGAATCTCTGGTAACGACGTATTCTGTGCTGGACATAACTACGCGTACCGGCTCGGTGAAAGAAATAAAATATCCCATGGCGGGAATGAAATCGGAACAAATCACTCTGGGCGTGTACGATATAGCAACAAAAAAGACATGTTTTCTTGACGTCGCCGATTTCGACAACGAACGGTATCTCACTAACATTACCTGGTCGCCGCTGTCGGATGTGATTTACATACAGGTGCTTAATCGCGGACAAGACCATCTGCGACTGAACAAATACGAGGCTGCAACAGGTAAATTCATTGCTACATTGTTTGAAGAAAAATCCGATACTTACATCGAACCGCAAAATACATTACGTTTCTTTGACGAAAAAGGCGAACAGTTTATCTTCACAACTAACAATCGGGACGGCTATTTAAGTCTGTATCTGCACAATGCCGCCGACGGAAAACTGATAAAACGCCTTACTCCCGTAGCCGCCGACGTGAAATTTGTCGCTGTGGACAAAACCGGCAAAAATCTTTATTATCTTTCCGCCGAAGTAAGTCCGGTAGAAGAGCATCTGTTTCAGGTAAATATCAAAACCGGCAAATCGACGCGCCTCACTTCGGGCGAAGGTTGGCACAACGTCTCAATGAGTAAGGATTGTTCTCTGTTTATCGACAACTACAGTAGCTTGAACGTGCCGCGAATCATCGAAATCACAAATGCAGGCAAAAAGAACACACGCAGGATTTTCGAGGCAAAAAATCCTCTCGAACAGTACGCAACCGGAGAAATAACGCTGGGAACAGTGAAATCTGACGACGGTTACGACCTTTATTATCGTCTGATTAAGCCGGTTGGTTTCGATTCGACACGCAAATATCCCGTCATTGTTTATGTGTATGGAGGTCCTCATTCTCAATTAGTAAGGAACAATTGGACAGCATCTTCGGGATTGTGGGAGATGTATATGGCTCAGCACGGATATGTGGTTTTTGTCATGGACAATCACGGAACGAGCAATCGTGGAAGAGATTTCGAAAACGCTATTCATCGTCAATGCGGACAACGTGAAATGCAAGATCAGGTTAAAGGCGCCGAACTCCTGAAATCGAAATCGTGGGTCGATGCGGACAGGATTGGCGTACACGGCTGGAGCTACGGCGGGTTCATGACTGTATCGCTGATTACAAACTATCCTGACATATACAAAGTTGCCGTTGCCGGCGGTCCGGTTATCGACTGGAAATGGTACGAAGTGATGTACGGCGAACGCTATATGGATACACCGGGCGAAAATCCCGATGGATATAGCAAAACAAGCTTGATTAACAAAGCTAAAGATTTGAAAGGAAAGCTTTTGATTTGTCACGGACTGATTGATCCTGTGGTGGTTATCGAACACAGCCTGAGTTTTGTCAGCGAATGTATCAAAAACAATGTTCAGGTCGATTATTTCCCTTATCCGCTTGCCGAACATAACGTCGGCGGAAGAAACCGGATCCATTTAATGCAAAAAATCACAAACTATTTCGAAGATTATCTGAAATAAAAAGTTGTGATTTGAAAATTTATATTACTTTTGCGCCCGGATTTTTTTAATGTAAAAACAGGATTTGCAATGATAGTAATGAAATTTGGAGGTACTTCGGTAGGCTCTCCCGAGAGAATCAAATCGGTGGTAAATTTGGTAAACGACGACAAGCGCAAGATAGTTGTGTTGTCGGCAATGTCGGGAACAACGAATGTGCTTGTGAAGATATCTGAATTGTTTTATTCGGGAAATAAAGATGTTACCGCCGAAATCGACCGTCTGGAAAACAAGTACGCAACGGTGATAAACGAACTTTTCGGAACGGAAGAATACAAACACAAAGGACGGAAATTAGTCAAAGAACGGTTCGATTTGTTGCGCAGTTTCTACGGAGTCGCTTTCGACGCTGTCGCCGAACGCGCCGTACTTGCTCAGGGCGAATTGCTTTCGACAACTTTAACTCATTTATATTGCGAGGAATCGGGAATCAATTCTGTGCTTTTGCCCGCCCTGAATTTTATGCGTATCGATAAAAATGCCGAACCCGACAATTATTATATCAAAGAACAGATTTGCAGGGAACTGAAATCGTATCCCGAAGTAAAATTGTTTATTACGCAGGGTTTTATTTGTCGTGACGCCAACGGCGAAATCAATAATCTGAAACGCGGAGGAAGCGACTATTCGGCGTCTCTTATCGGCAAGGCAATCAACGCCGAAGAAATCCAGATTTGGACGGATATCGACGGATTCCACAACAATGACCCGCGATTTGTGGAGAATACCAAAGCCATCCGTGAACTGTCGTTCGACGAAGCTGCCGAACTGGCTTATTTCGGAGCGAAAATATTGCATCCGGCAAGCGTATGGCCCGCACAGGAAGCAAATATCCCCCTTCTGTTGAAAAATACAATGGAACCTCAAGCGCCGGGAACAGTAATTTCCTCAAAAACAGAGGAAGAAGGTATCAAAGCAATTGCTGCCAAAGACGATATCACTGCAATAAAAATCAAATCGGGACGGATGTTGATGGCTTACGGGTTTTTACGTAAAGTGTTCGAGGTGTTCGAAAGTTACCAGACGCCAATTGACATGATAACAACTTCCGAAATAGCCGTTTCGCTCACAATCGACAATATAACGCATTTAGATCGTATTGCACAGGAACTGAGGCTTTACGGCAATGTGGAAATCGATCGGAACATGACTATCATTTGCATTGTCGGAAACAACATAATGAACAGCAAAGATTCGATTGCAAAAGTATTCAAGGCTTTGGACAACGTTCCCGTACGTATGGTATCTTATGGCGGCAGTCGTCACAATATCAGCATACTCACCGACAGCGAACATAAGGCGGACGCATTGAATCAATTGAGTAAATATTTGTTTTAAAAACCTGTTTTCATAATTAAATTATTACAGAATATGTTGATTGCAAAACAAAAAAGAAAAGAAAATATAGCCGAATATGTTCTGTATATGTGGCAAATAGAAGATTTATTGCGCGCCTTGAAGTTCAACAAAGACGATATTTATCGGACGTTGGTCGAGCCTCTGAATGTGAACGATGAAAAAAAACAGGAGATTCTGTACTGGTATCTCGGCATTATCGACCTGCTGAAAGAAGAAAAAAAGGAAGAGTTCGGGCATAATTATCATTCGTTGCATGTCATCAGGGGGTTAAACGAATTACATTTGTCGTTGTTGGAAAAGGATTCCAAATATAATTCGTTATTCGTTGCCGCTCGGGGTGATATCGAACTTTTCAGAGAAAAATCAGCACAAAAAACTTCCGATATCGAAATCGCTTTCGACGCTCTCTATGCCAAGCTGTTGTTGAAAATTAAACACGAACAGATATCCGGCGAAACTTCAGCCGCTTTCGACCGGATTACTACTATGATTGCATATCTGAGCGCTAAATTTCATGATTTTCAACGGAATGCGAAATTATGCTAATTTGCAACATTGACCTTTAATAACACGAAATTTTTGCGTGGCGTGCATCTCTCGGTAGAAAAAGACGCCCCCCCTGAAAAATATTGAAATATAACAAGTTTTAAAAACTTGTTATGTTTGAATATGGTTCAATTTGATTGTCGCATTATTGGGTAGCAGATGACGCCGAAGGCGTCGAATTTTAATAACCCCGAGCAAGCTATAAATTTGGACATTGTGAGTTTTCGGGCAAATACTATATATTTGGTTGCCAATTGGTTGCATTCCTAACGGAATGCGGGGTGTGTGGGGAGATTGCGTTTCTACCGATAGAAGCATTCCTAACGGAATGCTGGATTTCGTGTAAATTGTTGTTCTATCTCAATTCAATGGAATGCGAAATTATGCTAATTTGCAACATTGACCTTTAATAACACGAAATTTTTGCGTGGCGTGCATCTCGTAGAGATGCATCTCTCGGTAGAAAAAGACGCCCCCCTCTCTTCCTGCATTCCGTAGGAATGCACCCTGTTACTAAATCTGCATTATTTTTTTCTCACAAGATAAATAATTTCATGTTCCGGCAGTTGGTGACGTTTGACTTTATCCGGAGGCAATGTTTCTACATAGTTATCTTCGACGACGTCAAAACCGGCGTTTGCGAGCAACGAAGCATAATCGGCGCCAAATTCCCGCAGATGGTCACGTTGTCCAAAATGCAGCGTACGTTCTTCGGGAGTGACGATGCTTGCATCTTCGTAAGTAACAGCCCGGTTGTAGTTTATTGGCGACTGAATGATACCCCATCCGCCCGGTTTCAGCGCCCGGTACAGTTCCTGCAACGCTTTTTTATAATCGTTCACATGTTCGAGGATGTGGTTACAGAAAATCACGTCGAAAGTATTGTCGTCGAACGGAATCGCCTGCACGTCCATTTTGACTTTTGCCAACGGCGATTCGAGGTCGGCGGTAACATACTTGTCGCCGAGCAGACGTTCGAAACGTTTGATAAAACAAAATTCGGGCGCTACGTGCAAAGTGTGCGGGTTCGAAGTGTAGAACTTTGTTTTATTCTGTAAATACAACTGCATCAGACGATGACGTTCGAGCGAAAGACAGTTGGGACACAACACATTTTCGCGGGAACTCACATATCCATACGGCAAAAATTTCCGGTAATGCCTGCGACAAACATTACATTCAACCTTTTTGCCAATATAAAATACCGAAATCAAACGGGTTGCGAACTGCGCGCAATATTGTAAGTATTTGCGGGGAACGTTATTCAAAAACCAACGTATTAAATGTTTCATAATCATATATTTTTATTGTATTAACTTTTCAATTGCCATATCTGTCATTTTTTTAACAAAATAATTATAGTCGGTGTTCATTTCTTTGAGGTATCGGTTGGCGATTGCCGTACAGATTGTTGCCGCCTGATGACCAAGCAGTAACGACAATCCGGCAATAGCCGAGCCTTCCATTTCGAAATTGTTTATCCTCATGCCGTTATACCGGAACGATTCGACTTTCGACAATAACCCGGCGTCGGCAAGCCCAAGACGTACAACCCGTCCCTGCGGACCGTAAAAGCCGGGCGCAGAAATGGTTATACCGTGAACGACGTCTTTGTCGAAAAGCTTTACAAGCGCCTCTGAGGCAGCGACAAAATACGGCGCGGCGAGTTGCGGATTCCAGTCGGTATGTTCGATAAACGCCTGCTCCATTGCCGTCAGGCTGACGCTGTTGCGATTGGCGTAAAAGTTGAGCAAACCATCGAAACCAACAGATATATCGGACATTAAGACGCTGCCCAACGGTATATCGGCGTGCAACGCTCCCGAAGTCCCAAGACGAAGGATTCGTAATGAATGATGGCGCTGTTTCACCGTACGCAAATTGAAGTCGATATTGACTAAAGCGTCTAACTCTGTCATTACTATGTCGATATTGTCGGTTCCAATGCCTGTGGATAATACCGACAAACGTGTCTTTCCGATATATCCGGTTTTGGTAACAAACTCTCTGTTTGCTTTTTCGAGTTCAATTTTGTCGAAATAACCTGCAATCAAATTCACACGTGCAGGGTCGCCGACCAGAATCACTGTGTCGGCAATGTCACCCGGACGGAGATGCAAGTGAAATATCGACCCATCGGCATTAATAATCAGTTCTGATGATGCTATCGCCATAAATTCTATAATATTCCGGTGCAAATGTAGTAATAATTTTTTATACATGAATTATGCGAACCGGATTAGGATTTATAATCTTACAAATTTTAATCACATTTCGATTTCCTCGGGATATTTTGGAGTAAAATTAGGCGAGACATTAGGCGCGGATGAGCCGAAATTTGTGAATTGATTGAATCCGTGTTGATTCATTTTTGGATAATAACCGACTTTCAGTTCGAGTGTTCTGAACACCAGCAAATCGTTTCGTACACGAATACCCAGACCGGCGCCCCAGTAGATATTGTTTTTATTGAGCAGATTTTTGCCGTGGTCGGCAACCCAGCCGAAATCGGCAAACGAGTAGAACAGCAACCGGAATCCAAGCACGTTCAGCGAAGTAAAGAGATTTCCTTCCGTCTTGAACATCAATTTTTCGGTAGCCGTGAAGGTGGTTTGGTTTCTGAATTTCATCGAAGAGATATTGTCAAAAGAGATATTGTAATTTCTGAAACCCGGAATATAGTCAAGTCGTTTAGCGTAATCGACAGTTAGGAAATGCCGATAACTTTGATTTCCAATACTGTAGAGTTGTGAGAACATGTCGAGTTTCAGTTTCAGCAGTCCCTCGAAAGGTTGATGCTTGTCGAAAAACGATGATACAGCGCCTTCAACATACACACTTCCAACATGATAGAGTTTGTTGGCGGCAATTTTTAGCGAAGTGTAAATACCCTGTTTCGATGATTGACGCCATTCCGAATAGCCGAGTTGCGCCGAAACATTGTATCCGTAAGCGAAGTTTTCGGTTTTCCCGAAACTGTTTACCATGCGAGTATGGAAATATCTTTGCCGGAAAAGACTTAACTGCACCAGAGCCATCCTGTTAGCAATATATTGCAATCCATCAGGATTATCGGGTTTATCCACATCTTTGTACAGAGGGTTTTTGTCGAAGAAACGGGTTGCGACGACGAAGGTATTATCGTTTTCGTCCGGATTGAAAGCGTATCCCATTGAAGCCGAGATCTCCTCGTTGCAGGTTGGCGAAATCGAATCCCACACTGTCTGCGACAGATTGATTTGCCGGAGATTGTGACTTATTTGCCCGAAGATGTTAAGGTTTTTTTGGAGAGGACGTTCGAGCGAGGCGGTCTTGTAAGTCGATAGAATATCATTGACGTATGATGCGTCGATATTGATGAACGTTTTCAATAAGTTAGGATATTTATAACTGACGCCGCCACCGAATTTATGGTCGGTTTTGGTGTTGAATATTCCGCGCAGACTGAGATTATTACCAAGTCCGACAAAGTTCCTGTCGAATATCTCGACGTCAACTTTCGTGGACACATTTCGCACGTAAGCGCCTATCGACCAGTTATCCTGCACGGCGACCGTCACGTTTGCCTCCGTCGCCGAAACGGAATCGACCTGTATGTAAACGTCGTTAACATACCCGATATTTCTGATAAACGATTCTGTTTCAGCCATGATAAGCGGGTCGATAGCCTGTCCTTTCCTGAACAGAAGATTGTTTTTCAGCGCCCACGACCGGGTATTTGCGTGAGCGTTGTTGCCGGCTCGACGTAAACCTTTGATGTCGGGCGTCGAATCGAACTTGCGGACGTCATGACCAAACGGCGACAACACAACAACCCGTACATCTTTGATTATCATGCCTTCGTACGGAATAAACTGTTCATCTACGGAAGTTTCGTTATCGACAACCGTTGTTGAGATATTGGGTTTGCGTGTGAGTAGCGAAAACATCCGTTTGGTGATTTTCTTGCTCGACATAACTTGCCATATCCGATTATAAGCAACGGTGTCTGAGGCTGTAACAGCGGTATCCGAACCTTTCGCCGTGTTTTGTGCTGCTACTTCGCCGCCCAATACACAGAACAGAAGACTGCTAATAATACAGACAAAAATCAGTCTGTCAACTTTCGTTTCCCGGCGTCTCCCTGCTTTTATCCACGCACACGACAATCTTATCATTTTTAACTTCTATCATGCCTGAAATTATATTGAAGCGTTTTTCCAAATCTTTCTCAATATAGACAACATCGCCCTCGACAAGCAGGGACACAATGGCGGCATGACCCGGCAAAACCGTAAAATTACCCGCCATGCCCGGAACCGACACCTGTTCCGTCTCTCCACGAAAAAAAATCTTGTCCGGCGATATGATTTCCAAATACATAGTTACTTTATTTTTATATATGTTTCAACTTTTCGATATATTCTTTCGGATTGGCGGCTGAAAAAATGGCGTTCCCCGAAACCAGAACGTCCGCGCCCGCAGTGTAGATTTCTCCTGCATTTTCGATGTAAATCCCGCCATCGACTTCAACCAATGCCGCTGAATCTGTACGCGTTATCAATTCCCGAGCCTGACGAATTTTATCTAACGACTTCGGGATAAATTTTTGTCCGCCAAAACCCGGATTGACCGACATTATCAGCAAAAGATCAATATCGTTGATGATATTTTCGACCGACGACACGGGTGTATGCGGATTCAGCGACACGCCCGCTTTCATTCCCAGCGACTTAATTTGCTGTATTATACCGTGAAGATGCGCGCACGCCTCATACTGTACCGTCAATACCGCCGCTCCCGCCCTGCAAAACTTTTCGATATACTTTTCAGGATTAACAATCATCAAATGTACATCCAACGGCTTGACTGACAACTTCGACACGGCTTTCACTATCGGCAATCCGAACGATATATTCGGGACAAACACTCCATCCATGATATCCAGATGTATCCAGTCGGCGCAACTGTTGTTGAGCATGTCGATTTCCTTTTGCAGATTGCCAAAATCGGCGGATAAAATGGATGGCGAAACAAATTTTCTACTCATCATACACTATTGAATTTTAATTCAAATAACAATGCAAATGTACCACAAAATTATTAATAACAATTTTTATGCCGAA
>JAISXV010000209.1 GCA_031270335.1 Prevotellaceae bacterium
TTTCGGCGGATGAAAAGCACATTTTGCACGCTTGGGAAATAGCGCCTAACGGCTGCACGATTATTTCACTGTGCAATAACAATACTGCACATTATCCCCGAAATAGCAAGCAACGAGAAATTGCCGAACTTATACGAACGTACGGCAGAAGCGAATCCTTCGGCGAATGTTTTTCGGACGCCGAACGAAATACCGGAATTAACATCGCACAGCAGAAATTCAATCTTAACGGTGGCGAGGTTCCCGACGCTAAGGGCGTTGAGTTAATCAAGAAATACATCGTCGAACTTGAGGCTAACCTCGAAAAGACGGTTTGGCTGGAAGAAATTTTTAAACGATATAATTTGAAACAATATAAATTATGATTTACGGCTATGTAAGAGTAAGCACCGACAAACAGGATTGCGACAACCAAAAGCTCGGTGTAAATAAGAAAGCGGAAGAACTCGGCGTTACGGTTCAGAAATGGATAGAAGACCATGGCATTTCGGGAACGAAAGAGCCGGAAGAACGCTTGCTCGGGAAACTGCTGAAAAAGATTCAAAAAGATGATACTATCATCGTTTCCGAACTTTCCCGACTTGGCAGAAACCTGTACATGGTATTCAGGATACTGGACATGCTCGCCAAAAAGGAGGTGAAATGTTACTCTCACAAGGACAATTTCAAACTCGACAATTCTATTGAGAGCAAAGTGATGGCGTTTGCCTTTTCGCTGGCAGCAGAAATCGAGCGCGACATGATTAGCCGCCGAACAAAGGAAGCGTTGGAACGAAAGCGCCAAGAAGGAACAGTGCTTGGACGCCCGATAGGGAGCAAGTCGAAAACGCGGAAATTGGACGACAAGGAAAAGCAAATCGTCGAATATCTCGACAAAGGATTGAGTTATGCGGCGATTGCACGTTTGCTGGGGGTCAACCGTATAACACTGCGAAAGATGGTCGAAAGAAGCGGACTTGAGAATCACCGTAAAAACGGCGACAAATTTACCGAACGTGACAACAAGCGAAAAGAAGCGCAGAAAGACAAACTGATTGTTAAAGCTGTCAGTAACGATACCGTCCTGCTTGACAATGAACTGCTTTCTCTATATGAAAAGTGTCACTATTCCCTGCCGAACATGGCAAAAGAGATGAACATAAGCTGGTACAACGTAAAAAGTCTGCTAAAAAAACGGAATCTTTACGATAAGATAAAGAAAATAAACGAAGAGCAACGAGTGAAAATGAAGAATAAAATAGCAGATTAGTGATGAAAATAAAACGATTTGACCCGGTTATCTACCCACAAAAATTATGGGTGTGCGTCGGAAACGATTGGAAGCAGCTAAACGGTTTGTTTTCCGACGTCGAAAATGCTACCGTTTAAACCAAAATTTCTTGATTGTAAAACGATAGCGCATGAAGCCTCACACGCTACCGGATATATATTTCATCATATAGGTTGCGATATGGATAGCGGCGAACCCACAGCTTATTTAACGGGGTGGATTGCAGATTGTTGTTGGAGAGTAAAGACAATGAATATTAAAAATATAAAGACATGAAAAAGTTAAATATCTATTGCGACATCCGTTCAATAGGATGTAAGCGGCAAATGAGGTAATTAAAGTTTCAAAGACTTCAATTCGTTCAAAAACGTTTCTACTCCTTTTATGATTTTTTCTTTTTCTTCTTTTGAAAAGAATCCGGGATTACCGCGCGCGTTTCTACCGGAGAGTTTCCGTAAAATTCCGGATGTGTATTCTATTCCGCAATATTTTGGAAAGAAACTTCTACATTTCAGATATTTAATCTTTTTTACAAATTCATCGACTTCCATATTTATGTATCTTATAAGCCTTGTACCAGTCAGCGAGGCGGTTTAACAATCCATTTATTTTTGATTCGTCACCATTATAATATTCAGTAAATGAATCAATAATATCGACTAATTCAAAACCATCTTCTTGAACTTTAGCTAAAAAACGAGGTTTTCGAGTGTGCAAAATATACACGCCGTCGAGGTCTGCCATTTCGTTTGCAGCAATCAGAAATTTAGGTACTTTCGCCATTTTCGACCTCCCATGACGGCGAAAATTCATTATCTGCAAATAATGAAGCAATGCCGGTTAATTGTTTTAATCTCAATATTTCATCCGTATCCATTCCGATATGTTTCTTTATCCATGTTTCCTTGCGACCTAATTGTATTAGTTCTTTCACGATGTTGCTCATAAGGTCAATATCATGCGAGCCGCGTGCGCGATTATGTCGAATCGTCGAAGCCATTCTGTCGTCAAGTTCTCTGTGATTTTCACGGATGAACGAAACAGGCAGTCGCCCGTATGTGCTTTTGCTGATTTTGCTTGATTTTCGCTCCGACTGCCGACGGTGAAAGCCATCCACAATCCGGATAACATCCTCTTCCGGATTGCCGACTATCGGCATCGTATAACCATCCTCTTCAATTGAAGTAATTAACAACGCCATTTCGGGCGGCGCAACGCTGTTGGGATTATAATCGTTCCCTTCCACGTTAGATGATTTTTCCCATGCAACAAAATCGACCGGATGATGTTTCAACGGACTGACCTCGTGCAGTTCGGCGCGCACATAATTAAGCATATCAATCTTTTCGTCAATATCGGTTATGTTATTGATTAAAGTGCATAACTCTTTTATTTTTTCTTTAATACTGTTTGGGTTACTAAATAAATCTGTCATAGCATTTCATTATATTTTTGCAACAATTCATTTTGTCTCAATACTTGTCGTTTTGTTATCGAAAACGATAGGGATTGGCATGTTATATCATTTTTAATAATAGTCATACACAACCGTTTCCACGAAAGAAAATCGGCTTTATTGTCCAATCCCGGCAACATGTCAGGAATAGCAGTTGCTTTTATCACCTCTTTACTGCCTTTGCCCCGATTGCTGTACGAATGTGTATTAATGAACGCATCCGGCGCTAACTTTTCAAGCAGTAGTATATCGTTATCGTCAATTGGGCATCCGACTTGCTGCCAATATCGAATAAACCGGACAAACTTTTTCGTATAAATATCCCGTGTCTCTTTTGGCAGCGTTTTCAACAGGAATTTGCAATAACTTTTCCACGTATGACCTTCCGGTAAATCAATATGCTTTACGCCCGTCGCCTTGCTTCCGGCATAGATATTTCCGAAATTTGCGCCCGAAACCCTATCGACGACCTTCACCCACGTATCTGGCTCAATCACTTTGAACATGTTAAGACCAGCCTTTTGTTCGTCGCCATAAGGCTCGCAAATACGCATCTTATGAAGTGGAACGCCGGCTTTATAAAACAGGTCGTAAATACGATTATAGGGCTTGTGAAACTTACCGTTATACGTCCAAATATCATTTACATGCCAATCGTAAATCGGATAAAAATTCACTGTCTTATCAGATATGACAGTCGAGTATATTTTATTGTCGTAAAAACCTTTGTCGTTCCGTGCAATCGCACGAAACCGGTTTAGACTCTCGTCTGTCCGGATTCCCACCAAACAAGCCGTTTTTTTATTGCCATGCGCCGACGAATACCAATCCCCAAAATATTCTATAAATTCCTCAAACGTCATATTTGGCTTATAGAAGTCGAAAGGATTATTGAATTTATTGATTATAAAGTTGTAAATGGGCATTTCACGCACCCATTTACTTCGCTTACTCTCTTCCCAGAAAATCCAATATGGCTCAAACATTGATACTGAATTTGTGGTAAGCATCGGCAAGCATACCCAATAAGGCTCTATCAAATCCAAATTATCGAAAATCATTTTTTCGATAAAGTCAATTGTACCTTTGTAGAATGCTTCCAAATCCATAAACAGCACTCCGATTTTCCTGTTTACGTTATTCTTGCGCATGTAGTCGATAACGAGGTTAAGCATGACACCACTATCTTTACCTCCCGAAAACGAAACATAGATACTTTCAAAATTATTGAAAATAAAATCAATACGCTTACAGGCAGCGTCATAAACATTAATATCTAAATAATGTTTTTTCACAACGTCAATTCTACTTTATGCCATTTTTTTAACTCTCTGACAACCTTAAATCCCGCCTTCAAATAATGCGGCAAACATTCATCCGTACAATCGGCTTTAATTATGTCGATATTGTTTTTCTTGCACCATTTAATCCTTTCGGACAAAAGTTTCTTGTGAACACCTTTTTTACGATATTCAGGAATGACATAATCGTTTGTGAACTCGACATGTTTTTTTGTTTGACGAATTGCCGAGAATCCGGTTAAATTCCCGTCGTCGGAAAAAGTTATAAACCAGATATAATTATCGTCTGTCAGCACCGGATAACCGTCAAATTCGGTTATCACCTGCCGGCTCATCGCATACGGAGCAATTAACTCGTACAGCCGCTTTTCCGTTCCATTTAATTTTTCTGTTTTCATGTTACGAATTTTTTGCAAAGGTAGATATAATTTTCATCATAAACTATCAACGTATTTTTTAAGTTTTGTTTTATCAAGCATAAGTTTTTTTATTTCGTCGGCTAAATTGCCCTTTCTTCGCAAGTTACGCATGATTTTATCGTCGATATTCGCCTCTGTGCAAAAATCGTGTATAAACATTTCGCTCTTTTGCCCTTGCCGGTCAATTCGTCCTACGGATTGTTTTCTGTGAAAATATGAAAACGAATTTGAGAAAAACACGATTCGTCGGCAAACTTCCTGTAATCCGTTCAATCCAGTACCACCGCTTTGCATGGTAGCGACAAAGTACTGTTTTGTCCCTGAAACAAAATCGGCAAGTTCGGCATCGCGTTCGAGTGGATTTTCACCTGTAAAAACAGCGCATTTATCACGCCCGAAATGCTCGACAATCAATTCCGTTTCAAAGATATATTTGCAGAAAAAAATCACCTGCTCATCAACAGGGATATTGTGCATAAGCGAAAATTTATTTGTCCCGATATATTCCCGTTCATTGCCTCGTCTGCAATATCCACAACAAATTTGCTGCATACATGTAAACGATTGAAATATGTCCGTAACGCTAAAATAATCGCTCTGTATTTTTTCTAATAACAATTGCTTTTCTTCATAGTAATATTCACGCTGCAAAGCATTCATATTGCAAGTATGCGAAAGAAATTGCTTTGCCGGAAGCGACAAACATTCTTCTTTTGTGATTTGGTATGTGTATGGCTCAAGTAATCCCATAAGATGTTCAATATTCTTGTAACCAATAATTTCGTCGCCAAACGTTCCACCCATAACAAGGTATTTCTCCTCGAATTTTTTCCAATCTCGAACGCCGATTATCAATTGCGACAATACCGCATACTGCATGTACAGATTATGCACGTTGTCAGTAACAGGCGTTCCGGTCATAACGAGTTTGTAACTCGTTTTTTCACATACCATTTTAATACGTTTCGACCGTTTCGCTGTTGGCGTCTTAATCAAATGACTTTCGTCGATAATGATTTGCGTTTCGTTATCAACAAAATTCAACGCTTCAAAAACAGACCTTTCACTGCTACCCATACTTTCATGCCCAATTAGTTTCCATACGATTTGCGGGCATTCTTTTCCCCACAAATCAATTTGTGCCTGAAAGTTCTTTTTTGTTGAAACAGGCAGAAAAACAAGTACTTTATTGATTTGTCCGGCTTCATATCGACTTATCGCAAGGTCGATTGCAATTTTCGATTTACCTGTTCCGGTGTCGGCATATAATGCAGATACTTTCATCGAACAGCAGAACCGCAACGCATCGACCTGATGACGCAAACTGTTGTTCTCGTAAACGGGAATAATATCATCCCGCAAACGTTCATTTAGCGGAGTTTTCTTTCGCTCAAGTTCGCAATTGTTAATTAATTCGTAAAACTGTTTTTCAATTTCAGCTTTATATTCAGCCTCACGGATACGGTCGCGCAAATCGGCGCTTCGCACGTTCTCAACTCGTACAAATACCGTCAAATTGTCGTTCACAACTTCAAACCACGCCGACGTTGTTATATCTATATTGTTCTGCCCGAATTTAAAATACAGCCGCTCAACCTTTTCGGTTTTATAAAGGCGAGAATATTTAATTCTCGCCTGCAAGTTCTCAAGTTGATTCATCCTTTTTAATAATTAAACCATCTTACCTTTTTTGTTGAAAACTGCAATTTGCAGTCTTCCTTTTCCAAAATAAACGCAGCAATCCAAACCGCTTCGGATTTTTGCGTTTCATAATCATGCCCAAACACCATTGTTTTAGGGATAAATGCGGTCGAGCCGTCAAAGGCTTCCGCTTTGTAGGATTTCTCCGAAAAATCTGTGAGGCTTACAAGTCTGACAGAGTAGCATTTAATTTTTCTTTTCATATTTTTTGCCCGTTTTTTTGACCTGCTGGCTCCGCAGGGTTTAAAAATTTATAATATCAATTTCGGCGCAAAGGTAGATATAATTTTATATCTACCAAAATATTTTTCATAAAAATTTATAACTATTTGTATATCAATACCAAAATTTTATACATTTTTTGATATTTTCCATTAATTGAAAAACACGCAGCAAAGTCCTGAGCAGATCCGAAGTAAAAATGCAAAAAATGTACTCGAAAAAAGCAATTTTAATCATAAAATCGGCAAAAATAAACATGTTTTTCAGAAAAAATGTGTACCTTTGTATTTTATTTGATTATGGCAACGGAAGAAATAAAATTGGACGAAAAAAATTATCGTATTCACGACGAAAAAAATCTTCGGTTAATCGGAAAGAGCCTGACTGACTGCGGGGCGGGGCGTTCGATATTGATTGACAGCGAAGGTTGTATTATTGCGGGCAATGGGGTGTATCGGAAGGCGCAGGATATGGGGCTTCCGGTTCGCGTTATTGAATCGGACGGCACGGAGCTTATCGCGATTAAACGCACCGACCTCGCAACTGAGGATAATCGGCGTAAGGCGCTTGCTCTTGCGGATAATTATACGTCTGATACGTCCGTATTTGATATTGACCTCGTAATAGAAAATTTCAGCACAGAAGAATTAGACGCTTGGGAGTTTAGCATAAGCAATATTAATCTTAACGACCCAAATGCGGAATTTGATAACTTTGGCGAATTTGAGTATAAAAACAAAGACATGTCGGCATGGAAGCAAATCATTGTGTCGTTTGAGGACGAAAACGCCTTCAAATTATTCTGTGACTTGACGGGATTAAAAATAACAGATAAAACCAGAAGCACATGGTTTCCTCAAAAGGAAAACGAAAAGATGGAGGATGTATATGGATAATACGATACCGATATTTATTCCGTCAAAAGGACGGCATGAAAATGGCTTGACATGGAAAGCTCTCGACGGGATGGGTATAAGCCGGTATCGTGTTATTGTCGAACCGCAAGAATACGATTTATATCGAAAAGTGTTGCCGGAGGAAAAATTGCTCGTACTTGATATGAACTACAAGCGGCAGTATAATACATGCGATAATGTCCCATACGACGAAAATCCGCGCGTTGGAAGCGGTGCGGCGCGAAATTTCGGGTGGGATACGGCAAAAAAGGAAGGCGCTCCGTGGCACTGGATTATCGACGACAATATACGCCGTTTTTTATTGTATAACAACAATAAAAAAAACATTGCCAAATTTGATATTTTTGCCTGCATAGAGCGGTTTGTGGACAATTATGTAAACGTCGATATGGCTGGAATGCAGTACGCAATGTTTGTGCCTAAAAAATTGAAAATCAATCCAATAATTATTAATACACGCATTTTTTCATGTAATTTGATAAAGACAGACAGCCCGTTCCGGTGGCGCGGTAGGTACAACGAAGATGTTATTTTGTCGATGGATATGCTCGAAGCCGGGTATTGTACAATGCTTTTTCAAACTTATCTGTGCGAGAAAATCCGGACAGGAACAATAAAAGGTGGGAACACCGACGAACTTTATCGAGCAGGCACGGAAGCGAAAAGCAGGCTGCTAAAATCCGTATATCCCGGAAAGGTGAAATTAGTGATGCGCTACGGCAGACATCATCATCAAGTGAATTTTTCTCAATATAAAAATCGTTTAATAAGAAAATAATTAACTTTGCCGGCAAAATTAAAATTTGCCGGCATGAATACAATATTTATGGTTTATAAGGAAGTACTTGAAAAAAGATTGATTCGCAAAAGAGAAGAATTGCAAAGAATCGAAGATATGATTGACGGCGGGGGATTGGCTACCGCCGTCGATAAGCGAAAATTCATTGAATTGAAGGCAATTGTCAATGAATTGGAAAACTGCATTGACATTGCTGAATCCATGTTGAAATTGGAAGATGGCAAAGTATGATAAAAAAATAGTCGAGCGTATCTGTCAATTAATTAGCACTGACAGCTATACAATACCGGAAATATGCAAGATAGTAGGCATATCATTAAGTCTATTTTACTACTGGAAAGATAAAAAATTGGAATTTTTGGAAGCCATTAAAAAGGCAGAAGACGATTTCAATGAGTTAGTTGTCGTTGAAGCGAAAAAGTCGCTGATGAAAAAGATTCGCGGCTACACGGAACAGGAAAAGAAAACTGTCACAGTAGATACTGGAAAGCGAGACAAGGATAAAAAGCCGATTGTCCGAGTAAAGGAGCATATTGTTACGGATAAATATTTCCAGCCCGACACGGCGGCTATTATTTTCGCATTAACCAACCGCGACCCGGCACACTGGGCAAACAAGTACAATACCGAAGTTACCGGCAAGGACGGCGAAAGGCTATTTCAGCCGATTGTGATTCAGAAAACGTATGATAAAAATGATGTCGAAACATGATAGAATTATCCCCGCGCCAAACACAGGCTTTCGATGTGCTGACAGAGCCAAAGCATTCGCAAATATCCGAATTGCTGTATGGCGGTGGTGCGGGCGGCGGTAAATCGTATCTCGGTTGTATTTGGCTGATTTATCAATGTGCCAATTGCCCGGATACGCGTTGGGTCATGGGTAGAAATACCTTACATACCTTGAAAGAAACGACTTTAAATTCATTTTTTCAAGTTGCGAAAGCCGGAAACGTGCGTTACCGGTATATTGAGAACAAGGGCATTTTGTTTCCAAACGGGTCACAAATTTTGCTGAAAGATTTGGCATATTATCCCAGCGACCCGGA
This sequence comes from Prevotellaceae bacterium, assembly GCA_031270335.1. Classification (GTDB taxonomy): domain Bacteria; phylum Bacteroidota; class Bacteroidia; order Bacteroidales; family UBA932; genus JAIRLF01. Next base: position 9,135 of record JAISXV010000209.1, read on the forward strand.
ATTTGACGAACTCGGCAGCCTGGAAATCACCGGCGCATTTGTGGACGAGTGCAACCAGATAACCGAGAAGGCGTGGAACATTTTAAGTTCCCGAATCAGATACAAGTTAGATGAATACGGGCTGACGCCTAAGATTTTAGGAACATGCAACCCTGCGCGTAACTGGGTTTTTTCTCGATTTTACGAGCCTTTTGTTGAAAAACGCCTTGATGCAAATAAGATGTTCATTCAGGCTCTTGTCGATGATAATCCGAGAATATCGAAGTTTTACGTGTCGCAACTTGACAATCTCGACGAAATGTCGCGGGAACGATTGAAGAAAGGCAACTGGGATTTTCTGGATATTTCCGGCAACTGGGTATATTCGTACCGTCCGGAACTACATACGGGAAAGGTTGAATTAAACAGGTCGGAAGTTGTAAGGCTGTCATTTGACTTTAACCGCAATCCGATTGCCTGCCATGTCTCGCAACATTATGATAACCATTATTACGGCTTAGAACAGATTGAAATAGATAACTGTACGACTTACCAGCTGTGTAATGAAATAAAAGCGCGGTATCCGGGCTGCTTTTTCAATGTTACGGGCGACATTTCGGGCAAGGCGGCGACTACTGTTTCACGTTTGCAAAACTTTGATATTATTAAGTATGTACTGGAATTGAGAGATGCGCAAATGCAGTATAGCGGAGCAAATCCGCCGCTTGCCGAAAGCCGAATGTTAGTTAATGCAATGCTGGAGCGTTATCCGACGACTTTCGACAAAGTGAAATGCGCCCCGTTATTGCGAGATTTTGAGACCGTGAAGTCGGATAACGAAGGGCGTCCGATTAAGACGAATCGAAACAATATCGAAGAGCGGGCAGATTGTTTGGATACGTTCCGCTACACCATGCATCGATGGTTTGGGGATTTTTTGAAGATTCTGGCGAGTTAGGGTATGGGGTATGGGGTATGGGGTATAGGGTATGGGGTGCGCAAGCCGCCTAAACCCCAAACCCTAAACCCTAACCCCCAAAAAAAATAAAAATGTTTGATGTTGTTAAAATAAGTTTGATGATTACAGCGATTTATGTGTGCTGTCAGGATGGGATGATATTTTCGGAGATACGCATTTTTGCACAGAATCAACTTGACAGGTTGTTCGGTAGATGGTCGGATATTGTTCAAAAACCACTTTTTGGCTGTATGACGTGCATGAGTTCGGTGTGGGGATTGACGGGCTGCGTTGCGCTTGGCGTGCCGGCGGCGGAGTGGGTTTTTACCATTTTGCAGGTGTGCGGGTTGAATGTGGTGATTTCGAGTGTGATAAATCGAAATTCATAATTAACCTCTTGCTGCTAATGCAAGGGTTTTTTACCTTATTGATTATTGATTTACAAAATGATAATAAATATGTTAGTTTATGATATATCAACAATACATAAAAAGTGTTTATCTTTGCACTTTAAATTTTGACAAATGGAAGAGGTTTTAAAGAAGAACAATTGGCGTGTATGTTACAAATGCTCCTGTGGGGGGACGACGGAAGTGAGGCTTGATAATCGGCGATTTTTGGGCGTCAAAATATACTTGCGTCCGACACAGAAAAAATGGCTTGTTAAACAGTATAACAAGGACATCGCACATGGTAAAGACTCTGATTTTAACGCTAAAATGATTGAATATGGGTACATTATTGCAGAAGTTCCGAACACGGGGACACAATCGTCGTAAACCGAAAGGGCTGTTTCCGGCGTCACGGCATATCATTGACTACGCCTTTACGGTTGCCGGAGTAGATTATTACCGGCATGATGACATATTTAACTTGCCGTTTGAACGGGGGTTTATGGCGTTGGCGGCATACGAAGAGTGTCGTATGGGTGTGAATCGCGAGTATCTGGATGCACATACGACAAAGGTGCGGGAACTGCTTACCGCCCCGAAAGTGAATATCTTTGAAATTCACAAACTTAATGAACAGTTGAAAGAAAGGATGCTGTTTGTTGCGGATGCGGATTTGCTTTACAAGCTTGCGTCAGTGGTGTTTTTTGACAAAAACGAAAATCCGTCTCTTTACGAGATAGATTACAATAAAAAGAAGATTGAGTTCTGGAAACGACACAAAGGCGTTGCAGATTTTTTTTTGCAGAAGCCGTTGAAGGAATTAATACCCTTCTTAAGCATCTCCGAAACAGATTTACGGGCGTCTTTGGAGGTATCGGAGAAAATAAGAAGGTTGCAAACGGAGACGCCGGAAGTTTCGCCACCGCCCGCCTCCAAAAAATGATGAATGATTTTGAGGATTTGAAGGAAATCGTCGCTGAACATACACATCTGAATATCGACAGTATGACTATTTACGATTTTTTCCTGAAACTCAATAAGATATTAACAGATAAAGGCAAAAAAAATGCAGGAAAACATAATAATTGAATTTTCGACCGATATATCGAAATTAACGCCCGCCATTGACGAACTGGTGAAAATAGGGAAGGTCACGGAAGGGCAAGCGGCAATAGCAAAGAAAATGGCGGTAGAATATAAAGCCCAGCAGGATGCAATCGCAGCCGGAACACGTGCAAGTGCCGCAGAGATAGAGAAATTTTCAGACGCATACAAAAACCTAATTGCGAAAGTTACTAACGGCGCAATCAACAATACATTTAAGGATATTGTTGATGCGATGAAAATGACTAATCCGGAAGCGGCAAAATTATACACAAGCCTGAGCAATATTAAAGATGCAGAAGCGTTTGTAGGGCAAGCCGCAAATTCGTTAAAGCAACAATTAAAACAGTTAGCAGACGAGGGCAAAAAAGACACCGCCGAATACAATAATCTTTCTACCGCACTCGATAAACTCGAAAAGGAAATGAAAGATCTGTCATTGACGCCCAAGCCGGACGTATCTCCGGATGGGAAAAGCGAGGAAAAAATCAAGTCGGCGCGTACTCGATTAAAAGAATTGCGCGAGGAATTAATGCAGTTAGAAGACGCCGGACAGGTGGATACAACGCAGTTTCAAAAACTCGCAGAAGAGGCCGGAGAACTTACCGACCAGATTGGCGACACTCAAGAAATCATTAATTATCTCGGTTCTGACACAAAGGGACTTGACGCACTCACGACAGGCGCAAGTGGGCTGGCGGGGGCGTTCAGTTTTGCAACGTCGGCGGGAGCTTTGCTCGGCGGCGAATCGGAAAAATTGCAGGAAGCATTTTACAAAGTTCAGGCGGCAATGGCAATGTTAAACGGAGCTATGGCGGTGGCGAACGCTCTGAATAAAACCAGTCCGTTGGTGCGCGGAATTGTGTATATGCAATCAAAGATGGTGACGGCGGCAACAAATGCACAGACCGGCGCAACGGTCAGATTGACAGTAGCGCAAAAGATATTCAATTGGATTGCATCGTTAAATCCCTACTTGTTGTTGGTCACCGGAATCGGTTTGTTAATCGGAGCTATTTTGTGGCTTGTTTCGTCGGAAGATAAGGCGACAAAGGCGCAAATTCGCAATAACGAAATAACAAAGGTGCAGATAGAAGAACAAAAACGACATGCGGAAGCGATTAAAAATACAGCAAAAGAGCGTGAAAGTGCAATTGAACACGAATTAAATCTGTTAAAAGCGCGCGGAACATCTGAAACGAAAATTGCAGCAAAAGAAAAAGAATTAGCGGGCGAAAGGGTTAAGAACGCAAAGGCGGCGCATGAACGGGCAATGCAGGAAAACGGAGACCTGAACGCAAATATAATGAAAGTCGAAGGACTGCAAAAAGCCCTGCACGAACTCGATTTAGCGAAAGCAGACAAGCGAAAAACGGTCGAAATCGCAATCGACGGGGAAATAAGAGAGGTCGATATTGATGACGAGGATTTTCGCAAGGCGCTTGAGGGAAAATTAGAGAATTTTACGGCAAAGGTTGAAATACAGACTAATGCAGAGGATGCATTGGAACAGGCAAATAAGGATGAGGAGATATTGCTTACCCAGCAAAAACAGAAACGTATTGACCTTGCTAAAAAAGCGGCAGATGAGGAATTGAATATTCGGAGACAAGCCATAGACGCCGAAATCAAACTTATTGACAATGAGCAGGAGCGACGCGAGGCGGAAATGGCAGAGAATTTCGCACGACAAAAGGAAGATTTGGAAAAGCGTCGTCAAGAACTGAAAAAAGATGGGGTATTGACCGCTGCGGCAAATAATGAAATAAACGCCCTGCTGGCATCTATTGATGAACAGCACAAAAACGAACTCGACGCCCTCAATAAGGAATTTGCGCAAAAACGACTTGACGAAATACGAGCGTCAGAAGATATTCAACTGTCGCTAATGGCAGAAGGATATGAGAAGCAACGGAAATTGACAGCAACGGAGTATGACCGTCAAATTAAAGATTTGAAAGATCGGTTAGTCGATGAAAAAGGTTTGATTAAAGAACAGAGAGAAGAAATCAATAAAATGATTATTAATCTTGAGAAAAAGAGAGAACAGGAGCTCGCTGTTATTAAAAGACAACAAAGGCTTGCCGAATTGAATGATGAGGCGCAAGCACAACAAGATTCGACTGACGAAATGTACAATAATGAACTTGTCGCACTTGCAAAACAACACGCCGATGGATTGATTAAGGAAAAGGAATATGATGAGGCAAAAATACAAATGCAACAGGAATATTCAGAACGCTCCATTAATAACGAAATTGAAAGTATTGAGAGTAAGTTGCGCGAAGTTGAGGCTGGCTCTATCGAAGAAGAAGAACTGCAAAAACAACTTGCGGACGCCAAAAAACAGCTTGCAAAAGAAAACGCCGATTATGAGATTGCCGAAGCCGAACGAAGCGCAGCCGAACGTCTCGCAAAGGAAATGGCGTTAAAAGATGCGCTAAGGGAGTTACAGTCGGCGGCTTTCGATATGGCTAATGAGTTGTCGCAAATGTTTTTCGATAACGAAAAGGCGCGACTCGATCAGCAACTCGCCGATTTAGACAAGTTTTATACTACCGACGCGGAAGAGGCGGCAAAGAATAAAAATCTGAAACTTATCAGCGAGGAAGAACTTGCTCGTAAGCAGGCAGAAATTAAGAACAAACAAGCCGCCGCAGAAAAACAGGCTGCATATATCCAAGCCGTGATAAATGCAGCAAAGTCGATTACGCAGGTGTTCGCAAGTACTCCGCCGCCGGCGAGTTTCATTCTTGCCGCAATAACGGCGGCGACAACGGCTATACAGATTGCGAAAATAGCGAGTTCGCCTGTTCCGAAATACGCTCGCGGACGTAAAGGCGGGCGCGGGGAATACGCTTTAACCGGCGAGCTTGGTCCCGAAATTATGTGGATTCCGGCGGGCGCAAGTGTCATTCCGGCTCATAAATCAAAGAGGCTAATGGAAGGGATGAGAATCGCAGGCGAATATAAGACGCCGTTCCCTTCGTTTTCTCTTTCAAATATCGACGTTAGCGGGCTGAAAGAAGGTCAGCGCATTTATATTGACTACGACAAACTCGGTCGCGCAGTCGCCGATAATTTGCCGCCAACTCCGGAGATTCGTATCCCCGAAATACGACAGTTGAACGTGAATATGGATGAGAACGGATTTACTAAATTTGTGTCCGAAAAAACGGGAAAAACCGTTATTTTAAACGCGAGAGGTTAGTCCAGTTAAACAGTTTCAACACCTTTTTATTCGCTTTCCATATCACCGACCAGTCACGGTCGATGTAAATTTCCGTTATTTTCATCTTGCTGTCGGAGTGGTTTAACGCTTCATGAACGGTGTACTTGTCGATTTTCACCGCCGCGCTTCGTGCAATAGTCGCCCAACTGTGCCGTGCTGCGTAATATTCCAAATCTTCGATGTTAAGTTTTTCGCCTATCTGCTTTAATCCTTTGTTTATCGCTTTGTTGAACGCCTTCATGTCGCTGTAATGCTTGTAGAAACAAAACAAACGCTTACCGTCAGGGTCTTTGTATTTCTCTACTAATTTTGTTATACACGGCTCAATCATTACTTTCATTTCCGCCTTATCGTCGCGGCGTGTGGTCGTCTTTCTACGATTGTATGTTACAATGTTATCTTTCATTTTGTCGGCAGAATACAGGTCTGCGCTGTTCATTCCTACCAACGCAAACGACAATATAAAACAGTCTTTTGCAAGGTTAAACCTGCTCCATTTGCCGCCTATCCTGTCCGGCTCATAAGGTAAATTGATAATGCTCTGAATAACATTTACCGGCAAGGCGCGTTTACGAGTTGCCGTCGAAGTTTTTATTTTGAAGTGTTTAAACGGAGAGTAGGGTATGCGGATTAATCCCGTATCTTCTTCGTTGTATTCGTCTTTTGCCATGTTATGGATTGTTCTGACCGACGAAAGATATGCCGACACTTTGCGCCCTGAAACGGAAACAGGCAAATCCTTTTTCGGCTTTTTCCGATTGTTGCCCTGTTGGTTTGGCTCTGTTTCAAGAAACTTTTCGAAGCCTTTGAGAAACGCAACCGTGATTTCGTTTATATTCAGCGTCTCACGTTTGATATGACGTTTTAACGCACTAATCATGCCTTTGTGAACTGTCGCTGTTCCGGGCGGGAGTTTGGCGATTATACCTTCTGCGTACTTGACAAAATCCAACTGAAATTCTTTTTTGCCTTCCAGATGTACCTTTATCATCTCAATTAACTTGTCAATCGAAATGCTTGTAATGCCAAATCCTAATTCATTACACGCCTCTCTGCACTTCCTTATTAAGTCCTCGCACTGGTCGAGAACTTTCTGGTTTTTGATTTTTCCGCCGCGTGTCAAGTCCGCATCGGTAACGAAAATGTTCGTCGATAGCCTGCGCACTTCTCTGTTGTTTGTTATCCTGATGCGCACATTGTACGTGCCGTCCGCCCGTTTGTTCTGTATTTCGTGTTTAAAAGTAGCCATTTTTTTATCAAAAATATATCAACAATATGACAACAAATGTACGAACTTTTCCGGTACAAGCAACATTTTTTTAAAAAAATATTTTTTCTTTGAATCAAAAAACCCTCTCAAACTGCTTGTATTTGAGAGGGTTTCATGAAGTGGAGCATATCGGATTCGAACCGATGACCTCTTGCATGCCATGCAAGCGCTCTAACCAGCTGAGCTAATACCCCTTAGCGAATGGAAGTCGTTGACTGTTAACCTTCGTGCAAATCGTACTCAAAACCTTCCATGATTGGATTATGAAGCACTTTGGCACAGATTTCGTTAACTATTGTCATAGCTTTTTCCTTGTTTTTTGCTTCTATTTCCAAGGTAATATGTTTTCCGATGCGCACATTTTGCACATCCGAGTATCCCAAACCTGTTAAAGTCGTTCCAACTGCTTTTCCCTGTGGGTCGAGCAGGGCTTTCAACGGCATAACATCAATTTCTGCAATAAATTTCATAGAATATATACTATTTAACAGTTATTTAATTTTAAATTTCGTCATTTTCAATGCTGTATGAGCAGCCTCTATTCCTTTGTTTCCATACTTTCCGCCCGAACGTTCAACAGCCTGTTCGAGCGTATTAACAGTCAGAACGCCAAAGATTACCGGTATTTTCATCGACAGCCCAACCTGTAATATCCCGTGAGTTGCCGCCTGACAAACGTAATCAAAATGAGGCGTTTCACCTTTTATAACACAGCCAAGGCAAATCACAGCGTCGGGATTATAGTTCATAGCCGCCATCTGAGCCGCCAGCGGAAGTTCGAAACATCCCGGAACACTCTCTATTATAATGTTTTTAGCAGGCACATCCTTCTTTTTCAATTCATCGACAGCGCCGTCAAGGAGATTTTGGGTTATGTCGCTGTTCCATTCCGAAACAATCACAACAAACCGTTTTCCCTCTCCCGAAGGAACAACTCCTTTCGCTTCCGACAGATTATGTAAGGATGACGCCATTGAATTATTTAGATGCTAAGATTTTAACCCGTTCGATGTATTTGTCGATAGTGGCGGCTTCGTTGCTTTCGGGATATTTGTATTTGATTTCCTCGTAAAGCGCTAAAGCCTTTGAATACTGTCCGAGTTTTTCGTACACTGCGGTAGCTTTCATCAGATACGATGGCGACGCCAAATTGTCTTTTTTATACGCTGCCTGCTCGAAATAATTCGCTGCTTTCTCCAAATCGCCAAGTTCCACATAGCAATTTCCGATGTTTGCCAACGCACGTGGAGCAAATATTTCATCGTTGGACTTGAACTTGTCGAAATAATTTATTGCCCGTTCGTAGTCGCCCAATCTCAAGCAACAAACTCCGGCATAGAAATTTGCGAGATTTCCCGACGGAGTGGAACTGTAATCCTCTGCTATCGTCGCAAATCCCGGCTCCAACATACCCTGTCCTTCCAGCGCAAGTCTGAAAGAATCTTTTTCGAAATAATTCTGCGGAATGACTAACTGTTCCAATGCCTCCTTTTTCATAGGCTTGGAAATAAATTCCTTATATCCGACATAAACCGCTACAATAAGAGCCAGTCCTCCTATCGTATAAATCAAAACATTTTTGTACTCCTTGAAGAAATTTTCGATTTTATGAATCCCTTCAACTATCTCGGCAACCTGCTCTTTGTCCTTGTTATCCTGTTTTTTACCTGACATATCTATATCTTTTTTTTC
>JAISXV010000220.1 GCA_031270335.1 Prevotellaceae bacterium
GAGTGATACTTTTAATAAAATCGGTTTTTGCTGTCGTATATGCTTCACGATCGTATTTATGCAGTTGTGCAAGACAAAGTTTCAGTGTCTCATATTCATTTCGTGCATCGGCATTTTGGCGGAGATAATCGCGAAAATAAATTTCGTCATTCCATAAATCACTGTTTTGTTGACGAATATGCAAATGAAATTTTTGCCTGTCACGCTCGTTTATATCATAGCCTTTGCCGAAAGTCATTTTCGTTTCGGTTTCGGCATCCGACATATTTTCGTAACCTATTTGCGACAATTTTTTCGTGATCTCATTTTTCAAATCTCCTGTCAATCCAGGTACTGCGACCAAAATATCAATAATTGGTTTAGCTGAAAGATTGCGAACGGAAGTACTGCCTATATGTTCGACAAGCAATACAATTTTATCTGTTAAAACGCTAGTCAACAGCGATTTTTCTCTCTCAAAAAGTTGCTGCCATTCTGCATTATACGGCACAATCTCGACAGGAAAAATTTTGCCGATTTCTTTTCTCGAAAGATTGTCTATTTTATTAAATTCTCGCCGCTCTGATTGTAAAACTGTCGCCATAATATTGCATTTTTTGAGAACAAAAGTAGTAAAAAATCCCGATTAAGATTTATAGGATTGTAGGATTAGTAGGATTTTCTTCGGGTGAAATTCTTGCGTCCTAAGGCAATCCTGTTAATCTTTTAATCCCGATTAGGATTAATAGGATTGTAGGATTAGTAGGATTTTCTTCGGGTGAAATTATTGCGCCTAAGGCAATCCTGTTAATCTTTTTAATCCTATAAATCTTAATCAAGATTGTCTTAGGACGTCAATAATTCTAATCCCCAAAAAAATTTGCGAGGTATAAAAATATATTTTACTTTTGCACCGTAAATTTTAAGTTAAATGTTATGCCTACAGTGTTGTTTTTGTTTGGATTGAGGTTCGACGATAATAAGATTTTTATCAAAACAGATGGCGATAAAAATCTTTGGCAATCACTTCTTTGGTATCCTCATTTAACAAAAAACAATCAATTGTTTCATTGAAAATTAATAATGATGAAAAAAAATATTCAAATATCAATCATTTTTTTTGCGTTTGTTGTTTCAGCGCAGGCGCAACCGGTTATCGAAATACCGGAATCCTGTTCACAGAAAAAAATCGTGAGGACACATCCATATCGTCATGACTATTCTCAGACGTGGACAACCAAAATGTTTCTTGCCTTGCCCGACGGACGCGGAGGCTGCGACGTCAAAATCACGTTCGGACAGGCGCTGGAGATTATCCGCCGGATAGACACGCTAACGCTTGGCGTTCCCAAGATTATCTATTTAGTCGGATGGCAGTACAACGGACACGACGACAAGTATCCGGCTTTTTTTGAAGTCAATCCCGCCCTGAAACGTAAAGAAGACGCGACGGCGGAAGAAAGTCTCCGCTGGCTGATGCGTGAAGCGCGCAAATATCATACCGCTGTCAGTCTGCACATCAACATGACGGACGCATACGACAACAGTCCGCTTTGGCAGGAATATGTCGAAAACGATCTGATTTCAAAAAACGGCGACGGCAGTCTCAAGATAATCGGCGAATACAACAAACTCAAAGCATATCAGGTCAATTACCGCAATGAATGGGAAAAAGGTTATACGCAGATGCGCATCAACCGTCTGCTTCAGTTGCTGCCCGAACTGAAAGACGCCGCCACAATCCATATTGATGCATGGCTTGCGCGTCCAAGCGAAGGACACAACGAATCGGCAATCATGGAAGCTGATTATCAGCGGAAAGCCGCCCGTTACTGGAACATGATGGGGCTGGATGTTACAAGCGAATATGCGCTGGATTACATGACAGGATATCTTCCTCTGGCATGGCACAACGGATTTAAACAATATGACTATCTGCACATTCCGGCAGACGTATATACCGGAGTTGGAGTCAATGCCGACACAGGAGAGATGGCTAATCTGGGATTCCTTTTCGGCGTTTCGTCCTATGGAGAACCTATTTGGAAAACGCCCGTGATAGACGAATGGATACACGCTTTAACTCGAGATTTCACGCTGAAATGTCCACAGTACTTTTATCTGAACCGCCTGAAAAGGCTGGGCGTGGAAGGAAGCGAAAAAAATCGCACAGCGCTGTACAGCGATCGTGTCAGTGTGTCGCTGGCAGACAGCACTGTCAAGCAACAAAACAGAATATTGCGCCGTAAGAACACTGTTTCGTTTCCGGCAGTTTGGCGCGACGATGCAGGCGTGATAATCTACACCGACGAGCCGGACGGCAAATACCGTTTCGACATACCGTTCGAATGGGGCGATGCCCGAAGCTTGACGCTCTATCAATTTACGTCAGACAGATGGCAACTTGTCGGTAAAATCAAAATAAAGGATAATGTCTATGTCGCCGACCTGAAATCCGAAACACTTTATTACGCTATACCGTCCGAATTATGATTCGTTTGATTCTAAGACTGTCATGATGAAAATGGATGAGGTTCCACTTTGTTTGCCTTCCGGTCATTTGCCCACATCCCGAAAGGAAATGGACGCTTTGGGCTGGAATCAGGCTGATGTGATATTTTTTTCCGGCGACGCATATATCGACCATCCGGCGTTTGGAACTGCTGTTATCGCACGCGTGCTTGAAAATGCGGGGCTGAAAGTGGCTGTCGTTCCACAACCAAACTGGCAGGACGACCTTCGTGATTTTAAGAAACTTGGCGAACCAAAACTCTTTTTCGCTGTCAACGCCGGCGTGATGGACAGCATGGTCAATCGCTACACCGCAAACAAACGCACTCGAAGCGACGACGCTTACACTCCCGGCGGAAGAGCAAACGCACGTCCCGACCGTGCTGTAACGGTGTATTCGCAAATCCTCAAACGTTTGTATCCCAATATTCCTGTCGTCATCGGAGGAATCGAAGCCTCGCTAAGACGTTTAACGCATTACGATTTTTGGGACGACGTTCTGAAACCTTCGATTCTGATTGATTCCGGCGCCGACTATCTCGTTTACGGACATGGCGAAAAGCCGATTATCGCTCTTGCAGAGTGTTTTATATCCGGCGATAGAGATGCAATCTGCGACATTCCGCAAATAGCATTCACCGTTCCGAGGAACATGTCGGACAAATTCGGCGTAGATTCCATTGTTCTGCATTCTTATGAGCAGTGTCTGGACGATAAAGACAAATTCGGCGAGAATTTCAGGATAATCGAAACGGAATCAAATGCTTTTGCCGCCAAACGTTTGCTGGAAAACTGCGGGGATAAAACCGTAATCGTAAATCCTCCCTGTCCGGTACAGGAAACGGAGGAAATCGACGAAATCTACGATTTGCCTTTCACGCGATTGCCTCATCCGCGCTACAAAGACAAACCCATTCCCGCATACGAAATGATTAAACATTCAATCAACATACATCGAGGCTGTTTCGGCGGATGCAGTTTTTGTACAATATCCGCTCATCAGGGAAAATTTATTGCGAGCAGGTCGGAAAAATCCATACTCGACGAAGTAGATAAGGTTATCAACATGCCTGATTTCAAAGGTCATATATCCGATTTGGGCGGTCCGGCGGCGAACATGTACAGGATGGGAGGAAAAAATAAACGTGCGTGTATGATTTGCAAAAAACCTTCGTGTCTGTTTCCGAAGATATGCGCCAACCTGAATATCGACCACACTCCTTTGCTTGATTTGTATTCGAAAGTGCGACGGCATCCAAAAGTGAAACGCGTGTCGATAGGTAGCGGAATAAGATACGATATGTTTCTGGACGATAAGGGTTTCATCGACGACACAGGCAAAAGATATTTCGAAACGGTAATGGAACATCATGTTTCGGGACGTCTCAAAGTGGCTCCCGAACATACTTCCGGTCGTGTGCTGAACTCCATACGCAAACCTCCGTTCAGTCTTTTCGTGAAACTGAAAGCCGAATTTGACAAACTTAACCGTCAAAAAGGTTATCGGAAACAACTGATTCCGTATTTTATTTCCGGATTACCGCATTGCAGAGAAGAGGATATGAAACAGTTAGCCGCTATCATGTCGCAAATGAACTACCATCTCGAACAGGTGCAGAGTTTCACTCCTACGCCAATGACGCTGGCGTCAACAATATTCTACACAGGAAAAGACCCGTATTCCGGCGAAAAAATCTATGTCGCCAAATCAAAAGACGAACGTAAAAAACAACAAAAATACTTTTTTAATTGAAAATGCTTGCAGAAAACAAAACGTATTCATTCATTTGCCCTTAACTTTTAACTCTTAGATGCGACCAAACAATCTCGTTAACAGGCTATAAATCAAGTAAATTATATCCAGAAAACCTGCGTTTGGTTGAGTTTTATGATGACGAAAAAGATGTGTCAGCCCTCGAAATCGCCCACCTGTACAAAAACAGATGGCAGATAGAGGTCTTTTTCAAGTGGATAAAGCAAAATCTGATTGTCAAAAAACTCTGGGGACAACTCCGAAAATGCAGTAAATATCCATATTTGGGTGGCTATCTGCACATATCTGACAGTCGCGCTCGTCAAGCATTCGCTTAAAAGCGCCCTCTCAATCTATGAGATAATGCAAATCCTTGGGGTATC
>JAISXV010000241.1 GCA_031270335.1 Prevotellaceae bacterium
ATATTGCCCTTTCTCAAACGGCATCAAGGCGTTAAGAAAACTCATCAGCAACTCGGGATGTTCTCCAAAGATGCGTTTAAACGGTAAATCATTTTTCGGATCCAAATAGCGTCCCATCATCGTATTATCTTAAAAATTTCGCACAAAAGTAATGATTTTTTTTCAAATCGCATTTTATTTGCGATAAATGGGATCCCTGCATCACGTAAATACAAAAGCATCCGTTTTCACGGATGCTCTCGAATTTTAAAATTTCAATTATGAACAAGTACAAAATTAATTTCAATCCTGCAACTTAGCGCAGAGAAATTCACGATTCAGTCGTGCTATGTGCGCTATTGATATTGCTTTAGGACATTCGGCTTCGCAGGCTTGCGTGTTGGTACAGCCGCCGAATCCGAGTTCGTCCATCTTGGTTACCATTGCTTTAGCCCTTCGTGTTGCTTCGACTTTGCCTTGCGGCAGTTTTGCCAGCGACGACACGCGGGCGGCGACAAACAACATCGCCGAACCATTCTTACACGTTGCTACGCAGGCTCCGCAACCGATACATGCCGCTGCGTCCATTGCTTCGTCGGCGTCGGGTTTTGCGATGGGGATAGCGTTACCGTCGGGGACGCCGCCGGTATTGACCGATACGAATCCTCCCGACTGCAAAATCTGGTCGAAAGCGTAACGATTGACAGCCAAGTCCCTGATCACGGGAAACGCCGCCGAACGCCAGGGTTCGATGGTTATCGTATCGCCGTCTTTAAACTTGCGCATGTGTAACTGACAGGTCGTTACCTCGTCGTCGGGACCGTGCGCACGACCGTTGATATACAGCGAACACATGCCGCAAATACCTTCACGACAGTCGTGGTCGAACGCTATCGGTTCTTTACCTTCGCCGATAAGGTTATTATTCAGAATATCCAACATTTCGAGGAATGAGGTGTCGGGAGAAATATTCTCTATATCAAAGGATTCGAATTGTCCTTTTGTTTTGGCGTTTTTTTGCCGCCATATTTTGAGTTTAAATTTCATTTCTTTTAAAATACTTAAGAGTTAATAAATCAATCCTTATAGTTTCTTGTAGAAACTTTAACTGTTTCGTAAACCAGCGGTTCCTTGTGTAACACAGGGTCTTTTGCTTCGCCCCGATATTCCCACGCCGAGACGTACATATAATTTTCGTCGTCGCGTTTCGTTTCGCCGTCGTCTGTCTGCATTTCTTCGCGGAAGTGACCTCCACACGATTCTTTGCGGTTCAGAGCATCCAGAGCCATAAGTTTCCCGATTTCAATGAAATCGGCTAAACGTATTGCTTTTTCCAATTCCTGATTAAATTCCGTATTTTCGCCCGGAACCAGAACGTCCGACCAAAATTCTTTGCGGATATCTTCAATCAGCTCAACGGCTTTCTTCAATCCTTCTTCGTTTCGAGCCATTCCCACGTATTCCCACATGATGCGTCCTAATTTCTTGTGAATGACATCGACAGGCTGTTTACCCTTGACATTGAATATTCTGTTTATTTTTTCCTTAACCTGTTTTTCGGCTTCGTCGAATGCTTCGTGTTTGGTGTCCGTTTTCGGAGTTTGTATTTCTTTAGCAAGATAATCGCCAATAGTATAAGGCAATACGAAATATCCGTCGGCAAGACCCTGCATCAAAGCCGAAGCGCCAAGACGGTTGCCGCCGTGGTCGCTGAAGTTCGCTTCGCCGATTGCGTACAAGCCCGGAATTGTCGTCATCAGGTTGTAATCCACCCAGATACCGCCCATTGTGTAGTGTATTGCGGGATAAATCTGCATCGGTTCTTTGTAGGGATTGACGTCGGTGATTTTTTCGTACATCTGGAAAAGATTTCCGTAACGTTCGGCAATAACTTTTTCTCCAAGACGTCCGATAGCTGTTGAAAAATCGAGGAAAACGGCTAATCCTGTTTCGTTTACGCCATATCCTGCGTCGCAGCGTTCTTTTGCGGCACGCGAGGCGACGTCGCGGGGAACGAGGTTTCCGAAAGCCGGATAACGACGTTCGAGATAATAATCGCGGTCGTCTTCGGATATCTGCGAAGGCTTCAACTGTTTTTTACGCAGTTTTTCAACGTCTTCCAACTTTTTCGGTACCCATATTCTGCCGTCGTTACGCAACGATTCCGACATCAGGGTAAGTTTCGACTGCTGTTCGCCGTGAACGGGAATGCAGGTCGGGTGAATCTGTGCAAAACAGGGATTTGCGAAGAAAGCGCCGTGTTTGTAACACTGTATTGCCGCCGAGCCGTTGCTGTTCATCGCGTTAGTGGACAGGAAAAAGACATTGCCGTATCCGCCGCTCGCAATGACAACTGCATGAGCGCCATGACGTTCGATTTCGCCTGTTTCGAGGTTACGCGCTATTATACCTTTTGCTTTTCCGTCGATCATCACCAGGTCGAGCATTTCGTGACGGTGGTACGATATTACTTTTCCGTCGGCGATTTGACGGTTGAGGGCTGCGTAAGCGCCTAATAATAACTGTTGTCCGGTTTGACCGCGTGCGTAAAATGTTCGCGAAACCTGAGCGCCTCCAAACGAACGGTTCGACAATAATCCTCCGTATTCGCGTGCGAAAGGAACTCCCTGCGCTACGCACTGGTCTATTATCAAAGGACTTACTTCCGCCAGACGATACACGTTTGCTTCTCGCGAGCGGTAATCGCCTCCTTTGATTGTGTCGTAAAACAGGCGGTACACCGAATCGTTATCGTTCTGATAGTTTTTCGCTGCGTTGATACCTCCCTGAGCGGCAATTGAATGCGCTCGTCTCGGGCTGTCGGATATGCAAAATATTTTCACATTGTATCCCAATTCGCCAAGAGAAGCCGCCGCAGACGCTCCTCCCAATCCGGTGCCTATAACGATGATTTCCAACTTGCGCTTGTTTGCCGGACTTACTACTTTTATATTTGATTTGTGACGCGTCCATTTTTCTGCTAATGAACCGTCAGGAATTTTTGACTGCAATTTGTTGTCGGACATATTCTTTACAATTTTCAAATTATTCAATAAAACTTTAAAATATTACTGGTTTAATCCTAAAAAGAAATAAACCGGTATCGAAATAAATGCTAATGTTACAAGAATCGCGTAGATTTTTGCAATTAGCTGTAAGCGAGGAATCCACTTGGAATTGTTAACGCCCAGCGTCTGGAATGCGCTCCAGAATCCATGCGAAATGTGGAAATACAACGCTACGATCCATACAACGTAAATAACGCAGTAATACCATTGGCTAAACAGTGTAACCAACAGGTCATAAGGATTTTCGCCATGTTTCCCGATGAAATGCTGCAACTGCATTTTTGCCCAAAAATGCGTCAGGTGCAAAGCAAGGAAACAAAATACAATCAGCCCCAAAACAAACATGTTTTTCGACGCCCAGGATGAGGCTTCGGTCTTGCTGGAAACCGAATATTTCACCGGTCGGGCTTTCTGATTTTTCAGGGTGATGATGAGTGAAAACAGGATATGGATAGCAAACCCTAATGCAAGTACAGGCACCATCACCTGTATTAAAATGTTTGTATCCATAAAGTTACAGGCAGCCTCGTAGGCTTCCCGCGAAAACAGCGCCGTGAGATTCACCGACACATGTAACAAAAGAAAAACGACTAAAAACACGCCGCTCAGGCTCATAATCAG
>JAISXV010000117.1 GCA_031270335.1 Prevotellaceae bacterium
GCTGAAAATGGCGGCGGCATTGTTGTCTATCATGCTGCTTGCGCTGCTTTCCCGCAATGGGAGGAATACAACCGTATCATCGGACTTGGCGGATGGAACGGTCGAAACGAACAGTCCGGTCCGTGGATTTATCTGCGCAATGGCGAATGGGTGAAAGACCTTTCGCCCGGAGCCGCCGGTTCGCACGGAGCACAGCATGAATTTGTGATGACTGCACGCGACGAAATGCATCCCGTCACAAAAGGCTTGCCCGAAAAATGGAAACATGCAAGCGATGAACTGTACGACCGGCTGAGAGGTCCCGGCGACGTCCACGTACTCTGTTCGGCATATTCCGACAAGGAAAAATACGGCGGTTCGGGACGTGAAGAACCGCTGATATTCACGGTGAACTACGGCAAAGCCCGTATCTTCCACACAGCGCTCGGACACGCCTGGGACAACCATACGACAGACAATAATCCGGCAATGCAATGCACCGGATTTCAAGTTACCCTCCTGCGCGGCTGCGAATGGGCGGCGACAGGAAAAGTGACGCAAGCCGTTCCGTCCGACTTCCCGACAGCCGGCGAAACAAGCCTGCGTCCCAACTATAAACAGGAATCATTCACAGTAAATCTGCTCAATAAATACCCGATCATTTACGTTACCCGTGAACAATATAGACCGGACCACCACAACACTGCAACCATGTTTCAGAAAGGCGAAATCAATGAAAGAAATTTTCGCGGAGGCAGTTCGCTTCGTGTCTGGAATCCGAAAGATGATTCTGTGAAAATATTGCTTGAAGTTCCCGAAGGGATTGTCCGTGATCCATGTCTGTCGTTTGACGCCACAAAGTTGCTTGTCGCCATTCGCCGCAATATCGACGACGATTACCATATTTACGAATTGCAACTTGATCAACTGTTGAATCAAAAACAACCGTTGCGAGTGTTGCCTGCCCAATCGGATAATGATGTTTACAATTCGTTACGTCAATTGACATTCCTGTCTGGCGTGAGCGATATCGACCCGTTGTATTTGCCGGCTGGCGAAATTGCTTTTTCATCTACTCGCGAGCCGAAATATTGTATGTGTAACAGGCATATCATGTGCAACCTCTACAAGATGAATGGCGACGGTTCAAATATTCGGCAAATCGGTAAAAGTACACTTTTTGAAGGTCATGCCTCATTGACGCCGGATGGTCGGATTATTTACGACCGTTGGGAATATGTTGACCGGAATTTTGGTGATGCTCAAGGCGTTTGGGCAACGACAACCGACGGTTTTAACCATGCGATTTTTTGGGGTAACAATAGTGCATCGCCCGGCGGCGTTATCGACGCACGAATTGTTCCGGGAAGCTCGTCCGTTTTTATCGCCACTTTCACCTCCTGCCACGACCGTCCATGGGGAGCAATCGCACTCGTCGACAGACAAAAAGGCATCGACGGCAGGCAAGCTGTGCTGCAAACCTGGCCGGCATCAGCAATCAATCTTGTTGACGACGGGAAAGAAGAATCATTTACCGAAGTCAAAAAATACGATGATTTCGCCCGTGTAAACCCAAAATTGGAAGACCCGTTTCCGCTTACCGATGATTGGTTTCTCGCTTCCGGCATGACCGGTCAGGGTGAAAGAATGGGAATCTACCTGCTCGGTCGCGACAGCTCAATGAAAATAATTCATGACGACAAAAATATCCCCGCATCGCACGGTTGCTTCGACCCGATGCCACTCAAACCGACAACTCCGCCGCCGGTCAATATCCATGAAGCCGATTACACAAAATCAACAGGCGATTTTTACGTAATAAATGTGTATGAAGGGTTGGGCATGAACAATGTCAAAAAAGGAAGCGCTAAATTTTTACGCGTCGTTGAATCGCCGGAAAAACAAACGTGGTCGGCAAAAGGCTGGAGTAACGGACACGGCGAACAGGCTCCGGGAATGAACTGGTATGAATTTATTAATAAACGTGTTCTTGGTACGGTTCCGATTGAGGAAGACGGCAGCGTCAGTTTTACAGTTCCCGCCGATACGTTTTTGTATTTCCAACTGCTCGATGAACAGGGACGAATGATACAAACAATGAGAAGCGGAATAATCATCCGTCCGGGCGAAATAAATGGTTGCACCGGCTGTCACGAAGACCGGCTGTCAACAGTTCCGCTGTTATCGAAAACGCCCAAAGCATTGACCAAACCGCCGCAACAACTCAAAAACCGGGACGGATCACCAAGGCTTTTCAGTTATGTTAAAGAGGTGCAGGAACCTGTGTTCGATAAATATTGTATTCAGTGTCACGATTATGGCAAGGTTGAACAACATTCGAAAAAACCAAATCTTGCCGGCGATTTAAACACAATTTTCAATACATCCTACGTTGAACTGTACGAAAAGAATTTAATCAAACCAATCGGCGCAGGACCGCATGTTAAATTGAAACCTTACACATGGGGATCAACACAAAGCCGGATTGCAGAAGTATTAATCAATGGTCATCCGGATCCGGAGATTGACGCCAAACGAAAAGAACTCGGCGTATTTGTTGATTGGCAAACAAATCCTGAAGTGGTTGATCGTGTGT
The DNA here is from genome assembly GCA_031270335.1 of Prevotellaceae bacterium. GTDB lineage: Bacteria > Bacteroidota > Bacteroidia > Bacteroidales > UBA932 > JAIRLF01. The sequence continues at coordinate 2,576 of JAISXV010000117.1, forward strand.
TTACATGGATAGACTTGAATGCGCCGTATTATCCAGTTTATTTGACTTCGTTTCCGAATAATCGTTTTGGTCGAAGTCCGCTCACGGACGAACAACTAACGAAATTGGCTGCAATTTGCGGTTACGGGAATATCTTCCATAACCATTCTGGCGAACCGGTTGCGTTGGACTGGGCGATATCGTTTACAAGACCTGAGATGAGTCCGTGTCTGGCAAAATTATCAAAGAGTTCGGCAGAGTATAAAGAGGCATTGGCAATAATTACAGCCGGCAAAAACGCAATCGAAACAACGCCAAGAGGAGAAAATCCAAATAACATTTGTGTTCCACAACGCGACGCCAAACAAAAGGCAAAATACGATTTCCTCCTCAATGTCGAACACCAAATGCGCAAAGCTATCGCCAACAAAGAAAAAATGTTTGATTTTAAAACAGAATAATAAATAATTGATATTATGAAACGAAGAGATTTTATAACAAATTCAGCGCTCGCAGGGACAGGATTGTCGCTGGGAATCGCATCAGCAGCCTCATTGAGCTCGTGTACGACGGAAAACGGAGGCGCAAAACCAAAAACCGTAACGCCGAAAGAAGCCGGAATGTTTTCTTTTGTCGATGTCGCGCCCGACGGTAAACCGCTAAAAGCCGCATTGATAGGCAATGGCGGACGCGGAACAGGCGCCGCAATACAATTTCTGAAAGCCGGACCTAACCTGTCGCTCGTCGCAATGGCTGACGTGTTTAAAGACAAACAGGACGAATCCAGAGCTTTATTGAAAAAAGAAGCCGACGTTGAAGTACCCGATGCAAACTGTTTTGTCGGTTTTGACGCATGGCGTAAAGTCCTGGATATGCAGGAAGTTGACGTTGTGCTTCTGTGTACGCCGCCGCATTTTTTCCCCGAATATTTCCGTGCCGCCGTTGAAGCCGGGAAGCACATCTTTATCGAAAAGCCGGGCGCCATCGACCCTGTCGGCGTACGTACTCTGATTGCCGCTTCGAAAGTAGCCCAAAACAAGGGTTTAAGCGTTGTCGCAGGCGTGCAGCGACGACATCAGCGCAGTTATTGGGACGCCTATATGCAGGTGCGTAACGGACTGATTGGCGACGTTATGCATGCCACCGCACGCTGGGACGGAGGAGCATGCTGGTACAAAAAACGGCAACCCGAATGGAGCGATATGGAATACTGTCTCCGCAACTGGTACAACGTCAACTGGTTGATGGGCGACGTTCCACTCGGATATGTGATACATAATATAGACGTAGTAACATGGTTTTTGGGAGATCGACCCGTAAAGGTTTCGGGATATGGCGGTTGCGCACGACGCACCACAGGCGATATGTATGATTTGTTCAGTATGGACTACGTGTATGCCGACAATAAAACAATGCTGGCTACCACTCGGCAGATTAATGGTTGCTCCGATGATATCAGTGAAAAGATATATGGCTCTAAAGGACTGGTTATCTTACCCGAAGCCAAAATTCTGGATCGCGACGGAAACGTTATATGGCAGTATGATTATGAAAAACAGCCTGTCAAAGACCCTTATCATCAGGAACATATCCATTTGGTTGAAGCTATCAGGCTGAATAAACCGATTAATCAGGGCGAAGATTTGGCTTATTCGTCGATGATAGCCATTATGGGACGCGAAGCCGCTTACACCGGCAAAACGATTACCTGGGACGAAATCATGGCGTCAGATTTGCGATACGGTCCAACAAAATATGAAATGGGCTCACTGCCGGAATATCAGGATGTTAAATTCCCATTGCCGGGCAGAGCCTTATAATTATATGTATAATTGAAAATAAAATATAAATAATAAAATTGAGTATGAAAAAAGTAAAACTCGGTAAATCGGATTTGGAAGTATCGGCAATGACTGTCGGTTGCTGGCCATTTGGTGGCGGCGAATATTGGGGCGAACAGTCCCAGAAAGATGTGGATGATGTGGTGCGCGCCGCTCTTGATTTGGGCGTGAACACATTCGACACGGCGGAAATGTATAACGGCGGCGAGAGCGAACGTTCGCTCGGCAAGGCGCTTAAAGGACAAAGAGACAAAGCTGTCGTGATTTCGAAAATCGGACCGTCGAACTGTCACAACGTGCGCAAACATTGCGTCGAAAGTCTCCAACGGCTTGACATGGATTATCTTGACGTGTATATGCTTCACTGGCCCATCAACAAACTGGCTGTCGAACATTTTACCTCAGACAAAAGTATCATTGCAGCGCCTCCGACTGTCGAAGAGGCATACGCTCAGCTCGATGCGTTGAAAAAGGAAGGTTTGATACGTTCAATCGGCATGTCCAATTTCGGGCGCACACAAATGGAAGAAGTTGTTCGTACCGGCGTACAGGTTGACGTCAACGAAATGTCGTACAACATTGTTTCCCGCGCTATCGAAGCCGAAATTGCGCCGTATTGTCTTGAAAACAATATCAGTATCATCGGTTCGATGGGATTGCAGCAGGGATTGCTCGCCGGAATCTACAAAACGCCGGAAGATGTGCCGCCTCCTCAAGCGCATTCACGGCATTTTCCTGAATTTCGGGGCGCCGGAACCTCGCGTCACGGCGAAGCCGGAGCCGAAAAAGAAATCTTCGAGACGGTGAACAAACTGCGTGAAATCGCTGCCGGTCTCAATATTCACATCGCTCAACTTGCGATTGCATGGATATTGAAAAAACCGTTTATGGCGTCCACTCTGGTAGGTTCGCGCAATATAAACGAGTTGAAAATGAACGTAGAAGCCTGTTCGCTCAAAATCTCTGACGAAACGGAAAAACTGATTGACGAAATCAGCCAGCCGGTACTCGACATTTTGGGTAACAATCCTGATTATTACGAACATTCATCGAAAAGTAGAATATATTAGTTAATTGTTTTATATATATAATAGGTATGAAAAATTTAGTTTTAATAATTACGTGTATTGTAGTACTTGCGTCGTGTTCGCAAGGAAAGAAGCAGGCAGACAAGTGTGAAAAATCCTCTACGGAAAGCTGTTGCAAAAAGGAGAAATCCTCAACAGAAGGCTGTTGCAAAAAGGAGAAATCCTCAACAGAAGGCTGCTGTAAAAAGGAAAAATCCTCAACAGAAGGCTGTTGTAAAAAGGAAAGATCGTCTGCTGAAGGTTGTAGCCAAAAGGAAAAATCGTGTTGTCAAAAAGATTCTCTGAATTTTAACAACGCTGATTTCTACAAAGATGGCAAATTTAACGAAGAAGCAGGCAAGGACGCCGTTCTACGCCTGATGAAGTATTACAAGTATCCTGTTACCTGCAAAACCCGTTCGCAACTGTGGGTAAGCGATTATGGAACAGGGCGTTTTACGGAAGTTGGTCTTGCGGCTATCATGTATGCCAACGACGTCAAAGACAGATATATGTTGCAGGATATAT
>JAISXV010000008.1 GCA_031270335.1 Prevotellaceae bacterium
CGTGCTGCACCTCGACCGACATCATGACGCAACGTTTACCGTTGGCGGTGATATAGCTGTCGGCGTCGGGGTATTCACGCACCACCCGCGCAATGTCGCGCACCCGCACTACGTTTCCCGCAGGGTCGGAATAGATAATTTGCTCCGCAATGGCGTTTTCGGTCTGATAGCTGTCGGCAATGTGAATCGGGGCGACAATCCGGTCGTTTTCCACCGTGCTGCCCGACAGCGAAAGCCCCTGCGCAAACAGGTTTACCATCAGTATTTTGGATCCGACGCCGTAGGCGTTGAGCCGGTCGTTGTCCACGTAAATGGTGATTTGCTCTTTCTGACTGCCGTAGCGCCGCGCATTGGCAACGGATGGGATTACGCGAAGACGGTCTTCGAGAATATCCAGATAGCCATCGAGTTCGCGGTAAGTCTTGTCGTCCGATTCGAGGGTAATCAGCGCCGCCGCCACATCGCCGAAGTTGTCGTTGGCAATCACCGCCAGCACACCCGACGGCAGCGACGACTGTTTAAAAAGGTTGACGCCGTGCTTGATTTTCGACCAGACGATGTTTTTGTCCTTCACGTTATCTGCCAGTTCGACGAAAATATACGACATCCCGTCCTGCGATTTGGAGTGGGTCTTTTCGCAGTTGATTTCGGGAAAGGTGAAAAGATATCGTTCGAGCGGTCGCGTGAGTTGCTGTTCCACTTCGAGCGAATTGGCGCTCGGATAAACGCCTATCACTACGCCCTGACGAATCACAAATTCGGGCATTTCCTGTTTGGGCATCATCATGAGGGAACAAACGCCCGCCACAAATAGCGCTCCCACCAGCAGATAAACGATTTGCCGGTTGGCAAGCGCCCAATCAATAATACTTTTTTTCATTTTCATACATTTTTCTCACTTTCATACAGAGATTTATTCATTCTTAACTTCATTAAAATCCGGGCGCAAAGGTACGGGGGTTATTTTGTATGGGAAAGGTCGAAATGGTGGGAAAATTGGTCGATTGTGCGAGAGGGAAGAAAATGGACGAAGGGGAAACGTGCACCATGTTGTTGTGTTTGAGGGTGCATTTCATTTCGCATCGCTTCTATAACACAACTACCAAGTTTTTTTTACAGTTTGTTTATTTTCATTTCACTCTTTTTCCGTGATTCTGCGATTTTGTCTCAGATGATAGAAACTTAATACATGGCCTCCCTCTTCAAGTATTGCCATTGTCGAACTGCTAAACGCCGGCTTTTTCTCTAACCGATTGTAAACGTTAATATCCATCCATCCAATAATATATTTACTGTTTGCAAACATAGGCAGATTTACATTAGTATAATCAAGATTCCTGCGATAGAAATAATATTTATCGGAAATATTATCATACACAAAAGTTCCAAAGTATTTTTCGTTAGCCATGCTTCCTCCGATCCAGAGTTGATCCACTTTAAACGGAGTATCGGCAAAGTACTTAAAATTGCTCTTTTCTGTACCCATTGCAAACTCTTCAGGATTATTCCTAAGCCTTTCCGGCAGTGTTTTTTGCCCGAAATCAAATAAAACTCCGCCAATAAAATTTCCTTCATTTGAGAATGAATAAACGGTATCACTGTGAAGTTTGCTATAAAAAATAACTTCATCAACTGTCTGTAAAATATTATCTCTATAAATTAAACCCTTACTTTCGTCATACTCGAACGGAAACGGGAAAAAAGATGCCTCCACATTAAAAACAGAATCCGTATGTACTATCTGATATTTATTGTCTTTGTCTTCTTCCAGAGCAAACAAATATTTCCGATTTTTCAGAATTTTGAACTCACTGACACTGAACGGAGTTCTTTTTTTTTCGATAAAATTCCCCTGTAAATCATATTTCAATATCCGTTTTTGCTCGTCATACATATAAATATATTCGGAGTCCACATCGAAATCACGCAATCTGCCATACTCTTCAGGTCCATCTCCTTTTTTTCCTATTTTCCGGACAAAAACGCCCGTATTATCGAAAACAAGTAAGGAATTACTTATCCACACATCCATAATATAAATGTATTCTCTATGCATAATTAACTTGTTGATATTGCCGAACAAAAAATTATCCTGCTCAATCAACGGCAGAAACGATACACTGTCAATTACAGCGGACAATAACAGAGGATCGGTGTTCTTTTCTTCTAAACAGACAATACTGATATCGCCACTGTACTTCTTTTCTCCGGAATGACATCCGTAGAAAACAATTACTATAAATAATATACATAAATACTTCATAATTACAATTATTTTAATTAAAATTCTAACTTAATTAGTGATTGGAAGGAAAACGAAGCAGTTTTTTCCTGGCTTTCGTTTTCCAACCTCTCACATCCACCGAGCATACCGTTTGGTACACAACGGTTCTACGCTTTTACACTTATTCAGTGTGTTTAATGTTGTCTGAAGTTATCATTCCTTTGACAAAACCTTCCTTACGTCCTGCCTTTCCGTAAGCAGTCCTCTTTTGAGGTTTTGATTATTTTCATAAAAAGTTCCCATATTTTATTTTTTTATATATCTAACATTCACTACATTAATTAAATTTGACATTAAGAAATATAATATAAAGATAGTGTATATATCCTTACTCAAATGTTAAATAATGTTAAATAATGTTAAATAATATTAAATAATGTTAAAGTTATTAAGTAAATATAAGTAGATTGTTGAATAACAGTGTTTTACTTGCTGTTTTTATTTTAGTCTACCGTACAAGTGATGTTTGGGACAATCGTTGAAATATTATCTGAATGGAGAATTGATATTTGTCAATTACAATACAAAACAGGGAGTGCTGGACAGCCGTTTCTCATGGTCGAAAGAGGAGGTATTTTATTTCATTTTTTTTGCGATTTCTTTAACTCCTAAAAATGCAGCAAACCGTATTTTGCTAATATAGCGTCTTTCTGTTCCATTCGACTGACGCCCAACCGCCTGTTAGCGTATGCTTGTCGCTTTGGCTTACGAACTCAATTGCTTTTCTTTTTTTGAAGAGAATTTCCTGCTTTTTCATCAGTTGCATATCCCGAATACATTTCCCGTTTTTGTATCATCCGGTGAAACTCGGCGGAAACTGCTGACATGGCTAAGCGAATAACGACGAAATGTGCGTAATCTCAGGATTTATCATTATCTTTGCACGGTTTTGAATATAATTATTTATAGTGTATGTATCTCTATGACCTTATCGCTCAGGGCGAACACGAGACGCTGGAATTTAAGTTCGAGATAAACGATCCGAGAAAAATTGCCCGCACATTAGTAGCTTTTGCGAATACCAAAGGCGGACGTCTGCTTGTGGGAATCAAAGACAACGGAGTTATTTCGGGAGTTTCTATCGACGAAGAATATTATATGGTTGATAGCGGAGCGAAACTGTATTCGCGTCCCGAAGTTGATTTTAAAGTGAAAATTCATCCTGCAGCAAATAGAAAGCATGTGTTGGAGTTCATTATTGAGCCGAGCGATTCGAAGCCGCATAAGGTTGTTTACCACGACAAGTCGCCGGAAGTATATATCAGAGTACATGACGAAAATATTATCGCTCATCCTGTGTGGATTATGGTTCAGCAAAGGTTGAAATCGCCTTGCGAAATAAGATATACCGTCAACCATAATAAATTATTGGCGTATCTCAAAGACAGCAAAGCGCAGACACTGGAAGTTATTATGAGAGAGGTATTTCTTTCGGAAAGAGACGCTATGAAAATCATTACCGACTTTGTCGTATCCGGTATTATAGAAATAGAAACGACAAATTTGGGGTCGGTCTTTAAACTAAAACAAGTGTAAATGCATCTAAACAGTTAAATTTTAATAGAATAATGAAAAAAGGCATTTTATTTTTACTCGCAATCATCTGTAACTTTGCAGTATCGGGACAATCGTTTGAGCAAATCAAAAACGAACTTTCGGAACTGATGACAATGGCGTCCGAAGAATACGATTACGCTAAAAAACAGGAATATGTGGCGTCGTTTTCCGCATTATTGCAAAAAACGCTGAAAACGCCAAACTCGCTTTCCTTGCAGTTCGACAGCATTCCGCATCTCAGAATAATTTCCTCGCAGGATGGAATATTGCGGATATTCAGTTTCGGAACGCCGAAAGGGAAGGGCGAATATTTGTATTACGCTATTATACAAAGACGTATGGGCGATGGCAACAGTCCTTTATCCGACATTTACGTTATGAACGACGTTAAACAGGACATTTTCAAACCCGAAGCAGAAATTCTGCATTATCCCAACTGGTACGGCTGTCTGTATTACGATATCATTGAAACACAGGATGTAGGCAAGACGTATTACACACTTTTGGGATTCGATTTCAACAATGGCATTTCGCACAAAAAATACATCGACGTCCTGACATTCAATCCACAAGGAATACCTTCGTTCGGCGCTCCGATTTTTTTCGATACGAAAGGAATAAAAAGCAGAATAACATTCGAATACTCGGCTAAATCGGTGATGCACCTGAAATATCACGCCGATTTGAAAAAAATCATTTTCCACTGGTTGTATCCCATTGTCCCTGAGAAAATAAACGACAAATCGTACTATGTCCCCGATGTAACGTACGACGGTTACACATTTAAGCTCGGCAAATGGGTTAAAGAAAAAAATGTACTTGTTAAAAAAGACAGATTTCAATGAATATAAAAGAGTTATACGCGATTTTCAGAGATTATCCGGTTGTCTGTACCGACAGTCGCAAAATTCTTCCCGATTCCATATTTTTTGCCTTAAAGGGGGAAAATTTCGATGGCAATCGTTTTGTGAAACAGGCTTTGGACAGCGGTTGCGCTTTTGCTGTATCCGACGATCCTGATAATGAGGGAACAGATGGCTGTATTATTGTAGAAAATGTCCTGAAAACCTTGCACGATTTGGCGGAATATCATCGTTTGGAATTTGATATTCCGGTTCTTGCAATAACGGGAACAAACGGTAAAACAACTACAAAAGAGTTGATTAATGCAGTGTTATCGAAAAAATATACGACCATATACACTGCCGGAAATTTCAACAATCATATCGGAGCGCCTTTAACTTTGTTGAATATCAATGAAAAAACCGAAATTGCCATAGTGGAAATGGGCGCAAACCATCTCGGCGAAATTGCGACGCTTTGCGAAATCGCTCATCCGACAATCGGGCTGATTACCAACATCGGTAAAGCTCATCTCGAAGGATTTGGCTCCGAAGAAGGCGTCAGGAAAGCAAAGGGCGAACTGTATGATTATGTGGAGAAAAGCAGAGGCGTAATCTTTTATAATTCCGACGATGCAATTCTCAAAACAATGGCGAAAACGACACAAAACACAATACTTGTGGAGTACGGCAAAACAATTATGGACGCAAAAATCGACAGCGACAGTTTCTTTCTCGGCTTTTCAACCGCAACGCCGGAATTGACCGTAAAAACGTGTTTAGCAGGAGAATACAATCTGAACAATACATTGGCAGCCATTGCCGCCGGCAAATATTTCGATGTGCCTGACGCAGATATTGTCGCCGCTTTGGCTGAATACAAACCGAATATCAACCGTTCGCAACTCGTTAAAACAGCGTCGAATACGGTTATCATGGACGCATACAACGCCAATCCTTCGAGTATGGAAGCTGCAATAAATAATTTTGCACGACTTGACGCCGAAAACAAATTGTTGATACTCGGCGACATGCTGGAATTGGGCAACGATTCCCTTGCCGAACATCGGCGAATAACGGAGATTATCAAAAGTCATGGTCTGTGGAAAAAAGGGAAAGTTATCCTTATTGGTCACACATTCAGCCTGTTGAACGAAGAAGTAGCGCTTAGTTTCCCAACCGGAAGCGAAGTCGAGGAATATCTTAAAACTCAGAATATCAACTCACATCTGATTCTGGTTAAAGGATCAAGAGGAATTGGTCTCGAAACTTTGTTAAAATTTATCTGAAATGATGAAACAGAATATACTCGGAATGAAAGATGCAGGTAACGTATTGACTTGCAAAGTTTGCGAAACAGGAATTGTGTTGCATTGCGAAAATGCCGATGTACAGATCTCGGTCTATTCTCCTGCGATAGTGAGAGTTGATGTGTCGTTTAGCCGGATGTTCGACGCTTTTTCGTATGCTGTCGAAGTTGCTCCACAGGAAAATCTCCATAAATTTCATGATAACAGCAGTTTCATCGAAATTGAAACGGATAATTTCATCACTGTTATCAATAGACATCCTTTTGCCGTTGCCTTTAAAACGCTTGCAGGAGAGATAATTAACTGCGATGAACCCGGACTGTACAATTCGCAGGTCGAAAATCACGTTACGGCGTACAAAACTCTGCAAAAAGGCGAACGTTTCATCGGGTTGGGCGAAAAATGCGGCGGTCTGGATAAACGTGCTGAGGCTTACACAAATATCAACACTGACAGTTTTGCTTACGGAACCGGAACCGACCCGCTTTACACTACTTTCCCGTTTTATATCGGATTACATAACGGTCTGTGTTACGGGATTTTCCTGGACAATACATATCAGAGTGATTTCAATTTTGGGGCAAGCAATAACCGGTTTTCTTCGTTCGGCGCACGCGGAGGAAATCTGAATTATTATTTTATACATCATCCGGCTGTAAATGAAATAATTGAATCGTACACTCATCTTACCGGACGAATGCCGCTCCCGCCTTTATGGAGTCTGGGATATCACCAGAACAGATACAGTTATTATCCTGATACTGAAGTGTTGAGAATTGCAGAAACATTGCGGGAAAAGAAAATCCCCTGCGACAGCATAACTCTGGATATTCATTATATGGATGAATACAAACTGTTTACGTGGGACAGGACAAGATTTGCCAATCCCGAAAAGCTATTGGACAAACTCAAAGACAAAGGTTTTCGTACAACAGTAATCGTTGACCCGGGAATAAAGTCGGAAACGGCTGATAATGCCGGAGATATATTCCTCAAATACATCGACGGTCAGGATTACGAGGGAAAGGTGTGGCCCGGGTGGTGTAAATTTCCCGATTTCACAAATCCTGAGGCTGTTAAATGGTGGCATGATAGCCTGAAAACGCTGATAGACAATGGCGTTGCAGGAATATGGAACGACATGAACGAAATATCTACCTGGGGACAAAAAATGCCGGATAACATTGTCTTTCACTTCGATGGAGAAAAGGCGTCGCATCTTAAAGCCCGCAATATCTACGGTTTACAGATGGCTCGGGCAAGTTACGAAGGATATGTTAAACATTGCAAGTCACGTCCGTTTATTCTTACGCGTTCGGGATTTTCGGGCGTACAGAGATATTCGGCGGTGTGGACGGGCGACAATACTGCGGACGATGGTCATTTACTGTTGGGAGTGAGGATGTTGATGAGTATGGGAATAACGGGCGTCGCTTTTACGGGTATGGATATCGGCGGTTTTCTGGGAGAATCTTCGACAAATCTTTACGCTCGCTGGGTACAAATCGGCGCGTTCATTCCATACATGCGCAACCATAAGCAAATCAACACAAAATCGTCGGAGCCGTGGACGTATGGCGAAGAGGTTCTGGAAATAGCTCGCAACTATATCAGTCTGCGATACAGGCTTTTGCCATACATTTACTCTACATTCCGGGAAGCCTCGCTTACAGGTATGCCCGTAATGCGCACTTTGGCAATAAAACATGCTTTCGACGATGTGATTTACAATAAACTGTTTGAAAACCAATATTATTTTGGCGATGCTTTTCTCGTCGCTCCTTTCGACAGCATCCAAAAATACGGAGAGATTTATTTTCCCGAAGGCGAGCGGTACAATTTCTATGACGATTCGATTGTCGAAAGCCAAACAACTCATATCGAGCCTCTTTCGCTTCACCGACTTCCGGTTTACGTCAACGAAAGCAGCATAATTCCCATGCAGGACGTTGTTCAGCATACGGGCGCAAACTCCGGCAACACGCTTTATGTGCATATATATAAAGGTAAAAAAGCAAATGTTTTCACTTACTACGAAGACGACGGCGAAAGTTTCGACTATCGGTATGGCGCTTACTGCGAAAGAAAAATACGGTATAATCCGCTCGAAAACAGTATTATACTGGATGCTCCCAAAGGAAATTTCCGCTCGAAATTCACTCGGCTGAAATTTATCCTGCACGGATTCGGAAATATCGACAAAATACTTTTTAATGACACACTTATAAACGTATCGACCGAAAAAATCTCATTCCTCGACCCGATTTCCGCATTCGAACCTCAGGCTGAAATCATTGCGCTTGGCGAATGCGAGGTCAAATGTTTTGAAACAGGGAATGAAGTATGAAGTATGAAGTATGAAGTATGAACAAACTATAACAGTCCGTCATTCTGAACTTGTTTCAGAATCCTCTGCACAAAAGAGATTGCGGGTCAAGCCCGTAATGACGGACTCCTATGGTTCGGAAAAAGAGTTACTTTGCGGTTAAAAAATATTCGACATACCCTAATCCCCATCCCCTAAACCCTATACCCCAACCCCCAAAACCCCATACCCCAACCCCCAAAACCCCCATACCTCAATGTAATAAATAATTATTACCTTTGCACTCGTAATTTAAAAGTTAAATGAGGCTATATGAAATACATTTTATTGATAATGACGTTCTTTTGCACAGGACTTGTGGCGCAAAAAAACCAGCAACAACATGTTGATTCGCTTCGAAAAGTGATTTCACAGTTCGAAGGCGAACAAAAAATATCGGAATACAGAAAATTGATTGGCAGATATTTCGACAACACTATGGACACTGTGCTGTTTCAACTGTTCGACGATTTAGAGGCTGAAACAAAGAAACTTGGCGACTTCGACCAGCAACGTATCTACAAATTTCACAGACTGCGGATGTATCATAACAGATACATGTTTGACAAAATCGTTGAGACGGCTCCAAAATATCTGGAGTTTTTCCGCCATCACGAAAAGGAAGACCATATAGACTATTTTAATATCTATTATATGTTGATTAAATCGTATATCTATACACACGATATCGAAACCGCCATCGCCGAAACAGAACAGATGTACAAACAGGCAAATGCCATGCAAAATAAAGCCGGTATGGCGATCTCGCTTTATACTATGTCGGATATCTATGAAGCGCAACTCAGAACCGAAGATCAGGAAAAGGCGCTCCGGGAAGCTATTGATTTATTCGAAAACGTCGATGATATCAATCTGTTCAGTTTATTCGCAAACGCATATATGTCGTTGTGTAACATGCTGATATCTGATAAACGCCTTAACGAAGCATTGGAAATGATGCATAAGTATGAAAAACTGATCCGGCATGCCGAAGCGCCTCGTTTCAATGTCTGGGAACTGAACCTGATATATCACATTCAAACCGGCGAATACGACAAAGCCGAAATGTATTGCGACACATTGGATAATGTACTGCCGCTGCAGGTTTGGCAAACTAACGGCTCAATACACAAAATCAAAATTTACGCCGGACGGGGACAAT
>JAISXV010000034.1 GCA_031270335.1 Prevotellaceae bacterium
ACTCATTCTCATTGAATATATTTTTAAGATGTAAACCAATATTATCGGTAGAAGTATCGAACAGTAATCCCATATTTTTTTGCGACAGCCAAATTGTGCCGTCCTGTACCCGTACCTCCACGCCATCGCCTTTTGATTGATAGGCAAAAATCAAAAATTCAGCTGTGCTGTTGCGAATTTGCAATTTATTGTTTTTATTTCCTGTCTTCTTCATCATATAAATTATTTATGCCGCAAAGATACGGTTTCCTTTTTAATTTATTGGAAATTTCTTCGTTTGTTGCGATAGAATTCTTCATTTGCGAATGTTTCAAATAGACTCGAAACACTGCTAAACATTGACGATAAAAACCATCGTTCCCACAATTTGCTTATCAACGACATTCTGTTTTGAACGGCGAAAACAGCGTGAATATGAATTTGTGTATATGTGTTTGCCATATTATATTGTCATGCACGGCGCACAAAAAAGCAGGAAGAAACACGATGTTTCTTCCCGCTCCAATTTTAATTATGATATTACAAAAATGTTATGGCAAGTTTGGCTTGAGTTGATCCGGCATAAAATATGTTTCGGCGCGTTTATTTTGTGGCACCCAGAAAATGTGCGAAGTATAATTATCTTCGGCACTTACTTTAGAGTAGTTGTCGAAATTTGTTGATAATTCGCTCGATGGATACTTGAACCGTTCCCACATTGCAATTGCTTTCGTCATTGAACCCGACGTGACAGGCTCAAGTTTCGGATGACGCGTCCGTCTCAATTCCGCAAAACATTCGTAAGGTTGCAGGATGTTGAGGTGGATATATTTCTGTTGCATAAGAATCTCCATTTTATCTTCGACGCCGGAGGCAGCTTCAAATTCCGACCGAATTGTCGAAGCATACTTTTGGACAACGTCGGCGCCGGGTTTGGTTGGGTGAATAATCGCTTCCACTTTTGGAGATAAATCATCGCCGCAATAATCGGGACAGGCGTTAATCATGTACCAGAAATCCGTAGAATGAATCACCGATTCGTTGATATGTTCTCCGGCGTTTTTACCCGTGTTAGCCAATTCTTTGAGCGACACTTCGGCAAGCAGCAGATCGACTTCGGCACGCGAAAACAGATACAATGGCAGTTCGTTGAGCGTAAATGTCGCCGGATGATAGTAATTCCAGGCATTTCGCTGCACATAATTTTTCATCTGAGTACTTGGTCGCGTTACTCCATGTATTCTGATAGAATCTACGCGCAGATATTTATTTCTGTTCCAGTTCATCGACACGCCGGTGAACTCTACCTTTTCCAAAGTCGAATCAATTGCATGACCGCAAACAATAACCGGTAATCTCGGATCGTCTTCATTGACATTGTACAGCGAATCGCCACGATTCATCCGCATCATCATCTGGTCGGGAACACAAGTCATATAATGCTGTTCGTACCAGGCTCTCTGGATTATACCGCCACCCGAAGCGCCTATTCTGTTTTCGTTAAGTTCGGGGCAGACAAAAGTAAAATCTTCGGTCGGGAGATTTTTTATTGCTTCGGCAATGTGGGTCTTGGCTAAATCGCCGGCAACTCCGGATATGCGTATCGAAGCTTTCAAACGGTGTGCGTTGATGAATTGCACCCATTTGTTTACATTTCCTTTAAAGAAAATGTCCTGAGTCTCGAATGCGACTTTGGCTTTTGCCGACATTTTCGAGTGAACAGTCGGCAAACCTTCGGCAATAGTCTTATATTCTGCAATAATCGTTTTGTAGATTTCTTCTCCGTCGTCATATTTCGGAAAAAACAGTCCCTGAGGTCCCTTGTATGCCTCGGAGAAAGGAATTTTGTTGAACAAATCGACCGCCTGCAAAGCTACAATGTTTTTTATGACAGTGGACAATTGTCCGAAAATGATATTATCGTCCAATTCGCTGCCCGAGAGTACCGAAAGTTCATCCTGTATCAGACCGTAATTTTTCAATTCGTCATATAAAGCTCTAAACCTGAGGTCGTGATTTCCGTTGGGATTTCCCGGATATTTATTCATGTCGCCATAAGGAAATTGCTCGAACCATAAACACCAGTCTTCGGAATATGGCAGGTATGTAACAACCTGCGCCTGATGAATAAACGAATTTTCGTAATTAAGCAGCCAGTACCATTCGCCGTAATCGCCTTTGAAGAAACGCGTCTGCTGCATATTGGTAAACATTCCCGATATCACCTGTTCGGGTTTGGGAGTGTACCTGTTGGGATCTTCCCATAATTTGTCTAATTCGTCTTCGCATGAACTGACAATAAATAAGGATATTATAAGTAGATAAAATATATTTTTCATCATTTTAATTTTTATTGTTTTTTAGAAACTTAAGTTTATTTTAAAGCCGTAGGAACGTAACAGCGGATAACTCGAATTTTCGACCCAACTGTTTGTTCCCAAAGTAGATTCCGAGTCAATATTGTCGATTGTCTTGTAGATATAGAACAAGTTGCGGGCGCTGAGGGTAAACGACAGTTTCTGCAGTTTCAACATGCCCGACAGTTTTTTCGGGACGGTATATGAAAGCGCTATTTCCCTGAATTTTATATAATCGTTCTTTTGAATATTATCTGGCTCCCAGCCTGTGGACATGTCATGTATAAACGATGAATAATATTCGGGTGCGCCGATAATCTTTTGATTCGGTTTACCGTCGGACGTTACTCCGTCGAGAATCAGACCGTCGTGACGTGTTTCGTCACCATCTTTCCATTCCACACCACCGTGAGCGGCGTCGCGATATTTCAGAGTTTGAGTAGTCAAACCGTTGCCTTTCAAGTAATAATTGGAATACGAAAGGATTTTCCCTCCGAACTTGTAGTCGATACCCGCCATCAGATTGACCACGCCCCATTTTCCTCTGAAATACCAGTTTGAAGTTAAACCTCCGTATATGTCGGGATTGATGTTTCCTACTTTAATCATATCTTTGACGTCGGTGGATACTTGATAAAAACCGTTGGAATTAACGATGTTCCTGCCCTGGTCGTCCTTTATATAATTGTACATCCAGAGGTTGCCCATACGTTCTCCTTCTTCGGCACGGTTGATAACGCCGTTGACCTCAGTGTTTTTCTGGGTAATACCCGGGTACAGTTTCAGGATTTTGTCGGTCTGTTTAGCGGCGGTAGCGCTCAAATCCCACTGGAAAAAGTCCGTCGCAATTGGCGATCCTTTTACGAACAGTTCGATTCCCTGGTTCCGTGATTTTCCTGCATTGATACGGATACTTGAAGCGCCCGTACTTGTCGAAAGCGGAACAGACATTATCTGGTCGTAAAATGTGCTGTTATAATACGAAAAATCAATTTCCAACCTGCTTTTTTCGAACATCCGGACGTTAAACCCGATCTCAAATTCCCGTTTACGTTCCGGCTTCAAATCGCCCGCAAACAGCGACGATGGTCCCGTTATCTTGTTGATATTGGTGTTCGGCGGCGGAAGGGTTGCAACTGAATACGAACGGTATGCATAATAACGCGAAGCGTCACGACCGACGTCCGCCAGCGATACACGCAGTTTGCCATAATTAATATAAGGTATAGTGAAATTTTCGGTAAAGTTCCACGTCACCGACGCTCCCGGATAAAAATACGAACGGTTGGCTTTCGGCAAAGTCGAAGACCAGTCGTTACGAGCCTGAATTTCGAAATACAGCATGTTTTCCCATGAAACGGTCGCCTGTCCCATCACACTGTAACGGGCGTCTTCGCCAAGGCTGTATGATGAAACATCGCTCGAATACCCGGCGGGCCAGCCTTTGCCGTTTTCCAGCGTCCAAAAATCGTCGAATTTCAGACCGCCATACGTTCCCACGCCTATTGATTTCCCTGAATTGTTGTAGTACGAGCCGCCGACAAACGATTCAACATTCAGCCGTTCTTCCATAAACGACTTGTTGAAAAATAAAAGCGCTTCGTAGTTCTGTATCTTGACTTTATCGCGGCTGTATGTGAATTTTCCGCCGGAAGTCTCTCCTGTTTCCTTATTGACGGAAGTGATTTTGTTCTTTTTTGTGTATTCCACTTCGGTATAGTCGATTCCGCCGTTGATTTTCAGTGAAAGATACGGCAAAAACTTCAACGTAGCCTTAGCGCTTGTAACGTTGTGCATTCTTTCGTCGAGATTGCTGTTTTCGAACTGATTCCACAGGAGATAGAACAGTCCCGACACATCTTTGGTGAAGGCGCTGGGCCATCCCCAGCCGCTCCCGCCGATACTTCCGAGTTCCGATACGGAATTTAAGTATCCGTCCTCGCTTTTATACACTTTCATTGCAGCGTTGATGTCGTAGTCACGGTTGAACGTTCCCCAGGCAACCTGAGTACTCAAATTCGGGCGACGGTTATGCGTATTAGTGAAATACAGATTGTTGATAAACTCGATTTCAGCAAAATCGGACACTTTCATCCTGCCGTTAAAACTCAAAGCATTCTTTTCCTGCCACATGTTCGCCATTTCGCCGTTATATTTATAGTTGTTGAAACTCAGACGCATACTGCTCTTGTCATTTCCTCCCGATATGGCAACCGACAGATTATCGGTGCTTCCGGTACGAAACATGTCGAGAAAATTATCTTTGTATGGCTGATATTTTCTGGTCGTACCGTCGAAAAACTTGATTGGCGAGCCGTCGAACTTCGGACCGAAATTATACCTGCTACTCACTGTTCTTCTGATGGTTTTGGCATCGTCTTCGTAACTGGCGCTGTATTCGGACACTCCGCTACCATACTCATTCTGGAAATCAATCAGCGTATAAGGCTGTTCCCAGGTGTGACCGTAACTGACATTTACGCCAAGTCCACGTGTTCCGGCGCCGCTTTTTGTCGTAATCAGTACAACTCCGTTAGCGCCCTGACTGCCATAAAGTACCGAAGCTTTCGCTCCTTTCAGGATTTCCATCGATTCGATGTCTTCGGCATTGATGTCGTTGATACCCGAACCGTAGTCGAAGGAGTTCAAAGGGTCGTAACCCCTTGTCGTCATGTTCGATTCTTCATCGTAGATGGGAACGCCATCGACAACAAACAACGGACGCGTCTTGGCGTCGGATTCCAATCCCTGCGAACCGCGAATCTTAATCTGGATACCGCCCGTCGGACCTCCCGCTGAAGCCTGTATCCCTACGCCTGCCGCTTTTCCGTAAAGTGTCTCCAAAGCGTTGGCAGTCACGCCGGCTTTGAGCAAGTCTTCGCCCTTCACCGAACTGACAGCGTAACCCAAAGCTCTCGATTCACGCTTAATTCCCAACGCCGTAACTACCACGTTGTCCAAAACTTCGGTTGCGTCTTCCAACACAACGTCAATCACCGCAGCAGTACCGACAACTACTTCTTTGGTCGCAAAACCAACAAGCATAAATTCGAGTGTACTGCCGCTTTTCGCAATAATGGAATATTTCCCATCATCTCCCGAAACGACTCCATTAGTAGAGCCTTTTTCGACTATTACTACGCCCATAAGGACGTCTCCATGAACATCTTTCACCGTACCGGTGATGTTGTTCTGCGCATTTAAAGCCATCCCCGTCATCAACGGAAACAGCATAGCGTACCATAATAAATACTTTTTCAATCTTCTCATAAAAATTGTCTTCTATAATTCTCAATCTCTTGTTTCAATACCCAATTGTTGATTAAAACAAAGGCATTATAAAAAAGTTCAAATTGGAAGAGGTGAAAAGTAGAGAAGGCAGAGCGGTCTTTCAGGCAATCTTTATATATTAAAAACTCTTAGTTCTTAACTCTTAGTTCTTAACTTCAAAAAACCCTCTTTGGGGGGTATTATCGTATCAAATATGCCGCTACTTTTGTCGAAAATTTTATTTGTAGAAATTGAACGCTTTTTATTACTTTTGCAGTCTGTTTTACGACGATGTAGG
>JAISXV010000059.1 GCA_031270335.1 Prevotellaceae bacterium
ATGGCAAATACTTGAATAAAATACATTCACGGGGACAAGGTCCCGGAGAATATACTTTTTTGTCGTACATGACAGTTGCAGATTCCTCAATTATTATAATTGACCACTTTACAGGAAAACAAATAAAGTATAATGCTTTTTCTTTACAGTTTGTTAAAGAGGAAAGAATTTTTGAAAAAATATGGGCTACGGACATATTTTATATGCACGAAACAATTTATTATATAAATGATTGGAGTAATTCGGCGGCGGGCAAATTCAGATTATTTTCCATAAAAAACAATTCAGAAAATTTCGAGAAATATCTGCCTTTTGAAAAAGAACCTCTAAGTTTAGGAATCAATGGTCCTGTATGTGCAACAAACGGAAATGAAGCCTCATTAATTTATTCGGGCGACAATAATATTTACCGGATTAGAGATGGAAAAGTATTTCCAGAATATGAAGTCATATTCAAAGATAAAAAGGTTGAATACCCTTCCGGAAAAGCCGAAGATGTATTACACAATCCCCCCGGACGTGTCATAGGAATAAATAGAATCAATGAATCCGACAAATATTTATTTATTAATGTAAGTATGACAGTGAAAGACAATACGCCTATAGGTCCCGGGCATTATGATAATTATACATGCATTCATAATAAGTTGGATCATTCAACTGTAATATGTGCCGACGGTATTAGTTATAACAGCATGTTTGACGGTGGTTATGTTATCAGAAAGATTATTGACAATAAAATAATATATTGGGGTGATGCGCATATACTATTGAATGTTTCATATCCGAAAGAAGAATTGGAAAAACGGAATTTTAACAACAAAGCATACGAAGAGCGATTGAAAAACGTATTTGCAAATTTGAACGAAGACGATAATCCTGTATTATTTATATATGGGTTAAAATAAAAATTGAGAATTGAGAATTGAAAATTGAGAATTGCCTCACGGTCACTGTGAGGCAATTTTTACGATTTAGTAAAATAAACTCTGTGTTCTCCGTGTTCTCTGTGGTTAAAAAGATGATTAATAACCACAGAGAGCACAGAGGACACAGAGAAATAAACTCCGTGTTCTGAATTGAGAATTGAAAATTGAAAATTGAGAATTGCCTCACGGTCACTGTGAGGCAATTTTTTTTCATCGTCATTGTCATCGTAGGGGCAAGGCATGCCTTGCCCCTACACCGCCACCGCCACCACCACCGCCTTTGTGGTTAAAAATAATTCTGAGCAAAAAAAACCTTATTTGAAAAAAAAATCTTATTTTTGCACGTTGATTTTAGGAATAAATAGATTAAAAAATTGTATGAAAATAACTTTTCATGGAGCGGCAGGAGTCGTTACGGGGTCGAAGCACCTGATAGAATTGAACGACGGAACAAAGATACTTTTGGACTGCGGAATGTTTCAAGGTCACGGGAAAGAGACTGAAACATTGAATCGTACATGGGGATTTGATCCCGCTGAAATAACTTGCATGATACTTTCACATGCGCATATCGACCATTCGGGATTGATTCCGAAATTAGTGAAAGACGGGTTTAAGGGCAAGATTTACTCTACTCAAGCAACCGTCGATTTGACGGAGATTTTGCTCTACAATTCGGCGTACATTCAGGAAGCCGATATCATATTCCTGAACAAACGGCGTAAAAAAGAAGGTCAGCCGCCACTCGAAGCGCTTTACAACGAAGGAGATGCACGACGGTCGATGTCGCATTTCGTACCGGTTGCCGGTTCGTATCCCTTTCCCGTGCGTAACGATATTTCGCTGTCGCTCTACGAGGCGGGACACATACTCGGCAGTTCCACTGTCTTCTTGCGAATCAAGGAGAACGGGAAAATCACGAACATAGCGTTCAGCGGCGACGTCGGGCGTTATGGCGACCCGATTCTGCGTTCCCCACAATCGTTTCCGCAGGCGGATTACATCATCATCGAATCGACGTACGGTAACAAACTGCATCAGGAAACAGACACTTACGCTAACGAACTCAAGAAACACATCAAAGAAACATGCCTCGACAAAGGCGGAAAACTGATTATTCCCGCTTTCAGCGTCGGACGTACTCAGGAGATTCTTTATGCGCTCAACGAACTCGAAATCAATGGAGAATTGCCGCCGATTGACTATTTTGTCGATAGTCCGCTTTCTATCGAAGCCACCGACGTCGTCAAACGTCATCCCGAATGTTTCAACAAAGCCGTTATCAGGTTGATGAAAACAGATTTTGACCCCTTCGATTTCAAGGGATTGCACTATGTCAAAGACTCCGAAGAATCGAAACGGCTGAACGATTACAATAAACCCTGCGTCATCATTTCCGCGTCGGGAATGGCGGAAGCCGGACGCGTCAAACATCATATTGCCAACAGTATAAATAAAAAACGAAATACAGTTCTGTTAGTCGGCTATTGCGAACCGGCGTCGCTGGGCGCAAGATTGAAGGAACGTCCGGATACTATCCGGATTTTCGGCGAAGTGTTCACTGTCAGGGCGGATATCAGGGAAATACACTCGATGAGCGCTCATGCCGATTATAACGATTTGTCGCAATATCTTGCCTGTCAATATCCCGACGAAGTGAAGCAAGTGTTTGTCGTACATGGAGAACCCGAAGTTCAGCAGGAATTTGCTAAACGGTTGCGGCGAAAGGGGTTCAAAGATGTTGTCGTACCAAGAATACATGAAACGTTTTCGTTATGAGATTGACGCTTGGATTTTCACCGTGTCCTAACGACACTTTTATCTTCGACGCTCTGGTTAATAACAAAATAAAACACGAATTTTCGTTCGATATAACCATTGCCGACGTCGAGGAATTGAACCGTCTGGCGTTGGACGGCAAGTTGGATATTACGAAAATGAGCTATCATGCTTACGCCTGTGCAGCGTCGAAATACCTTGTCTGCGAATCGGGTAGCGCTCTGGGACGGGGAAATGGTCCGCTCTTTGTGAGCCGTTTGAAAGTGTATCCCGACGAAGTTCCGTATCTGAAAATTGCAATCCCCGGCGAATATACCACAGCTGCTTTTCTGCTGAAATACGCTTTTCCGACAATCAAAAAGCCTGAGGTTTACCTGTTTTCCGATATCGAAGACGTAGTGATGAGCAACGAAGCCGATGCCGGCGTACTTATTCACGAAGGACGGTTTACGTATAAAGACAAAGGTCTCAGACTGATAATGGATTTGGGAGAACGTTGGGAACTTTTCACCAAACAGCCTATTCCGCTGGGTTGCATCGCCATGAACAGAGATTTGCCCGAAAACGTACATCAATCTTTTTCAACAGCATTGAGAGAGAGTATATTGTTTGCGAACGCAAATCCGGCGTCGTCGCACGACTTTGTCCGGCAGCACGCTCAGGAGCAGACAGACGAAATCACAGGCAAACATATCGCGCTGTTTGTCAACGATTACACTCTGGCGTTGGGCGACGAAGGACGCTCTGCCGTAAACTTCTTCCTGAACGAAACAAAACGGTTGAAAGTCGTCGAATCGATTCCCGAACAGATATTTTCCGACAACACGCCACATTGTTCCAGTCAATAAAAAAATTAAGATATGAAGACAGTTATTGAAGAAAGATGGGGGACGCACCCCGATGACGTCAAATGTTATGACACTGCTAAATTGCGTAAAGAATTTCTGGTCGAACGACTGTTTGCTCCCGACGAGCTTATGATGGTTTACACTCACAACGACAGGCTGATAATCGGCGGCGCTTTGCCGGTATCGGAAGCGTTGAAGTTAGAGCCGGTGAGTTTGATTCGTTCGGCATTTTTCTGCGAACGAAGAGAACTCGGAATCATCTGTATCGAAAACGAAGGCGTTGTATCTGTTGACGGACAGGAGTTTTGTCTTGGTTATAAGGATGCGGTTTATGTCGGACGCGGCTCTAAGGAAGTTATTTTCAAGAGTAAAGATTCGTCGAAACCGGCGAAGTTTTATTTTGCTTCGGCGCCGGCGCATAAGGAATATCCTACAGATCAAATCACGCCGACGATGCGGAGAACACGCAATTTGGGCGCAAAAGAAACGTCAAACGAACGTTTGATGAATCAGATTGTACTCAGCGAAATCGTTCCCTGCTGCCAACTACAGATGGGACTTACGGAGTTGAAAACCGGAAGCGTATGGAACACAATGCCGCCGCATACTCATTCGCGCCGAATGGAGGCTTACTTTTACTTTAAAATTCCCGAAAAGCAGGCGGTATGTCATTTCATGGGCGAGCCTCACGAAACCCGCCACATCTTTCTGGCGAACGAACAGGCGGTGATTTCGCCTTCATGGTCAATACATTCTGCGGCAGGCACAAGCAATTACACGTTTATCTGGGCTATGTGCGGCGAAAATCTCGATTACGACGATATGGATACTTTTACCGCAGATAAATTGAAGTGAATTATTTTTTTGTCGGGG
Source organism: Prevotellaceae bacterium (assembly GCA_031270335.1). Lineage (GTDB taxonomy): Bacteria > Bacteroidota > Bacteroidia > Bacteroidales > UBA932 > JAIRLF01. The sequence continues at coordinate 4,430 of JAISXV010000059.1, forward strand.
ATAAAAGGGAATAAATCATTGAGTCCCAATTTTTCGATTGCAATTTTCAGCAGCAGTTCGCCGGAAATATTTGCAGGATTTTCGTTTTCTGTTTGCGAAAGGAAATATTGTCCTGCGTCGAGCAGAATTTTTTCGGGAACCAAGCCGATTATTTCCGTTCCGGTAACGTCAACGCCAAGTTGCTTTGCCCTTTTCACTACCTCTTCGAAAACACGATACAGCGGAGTTGCGTGTATATCAGTGATATTTACCGATACCTGAGCAATATCGAAATCGGCGATATACCAGCCTATTGCTTTTATTCCTTTCAGTTTTGCGTCATCGCTGCGTTTACCTTTTTCGCGTATTCCCGAAGCAATCAGCGAAGCGATATCTTTCGATTTCGTGTTGAGATTGAAATTCACGGCAATAAGGAAATCCCTTGCCCCGATTACTGTGGCTCCTGTCTTTGCGATTTTTGGGGAGAAAATCGCCGGACCGAAATCAGGTTTTTGTTCGGACAGTTTGTGTTTCAGCGATTCATATTCGCCTTTTCGGCAAAAAGCCAGATTCCTGCGTTCGGAAACAAACGCCGCATTTTCGTAACAATACACAGGGATATCCAACTCGTTACCAACACGTTCGGCAAGTTTGCGGGCATATTCCACCGTCTCTTCCATGCTGATATTACATAGCGGAATCAATGGACAGACGTCTGTGCTTCCGATTCGTGGATGTTTCCCGTGATGAACCTGCATGTCAATGATTTCCGACGCTGTTTTGATAGCCTCGAAAGCCGCCTCGCACACAGTTTCGGGCGTTCCCGCAAATGAAATAACCGTCCGGTTGGCGTCGGCTCCGCTGTCGATATGCAAAAGTTCAACTCCCGCAATCGTTTCTATAGACTTGCAAATCAGTTGTATTTTCGAAGAATCTCTACCTTCGCTAAAATTCGGAACACATAACACTCTCATCATAACTCTTAGTCCTTAACTCTTAGTTCTTAACTAATCAAGCGATTGTCCTTTGCTCAATGAAGTTTTTGCAAACAGTATTGTATTTTTTGGCGGCAGTTCCATAAAGAAATAATTCAGAGGGTCGGCGATTTTTCCGCCCTCTCTAACCTCGTAGTGCAAATGCGGTACTGTCACTCCGATATTTCCAACCTTGCCGATAACGTCGCCTCGATTGACCTGCGCCCCTTTTTTGACCAGAGACTCGTTCAGATACAAATACCTTGTTTCATAATTATTTCCATGGTCGATAATGATTTCAACGCCGGTGCTGAATTTTCGTGATATTATATCTTTCACCTTTCCCGACGCCGTAGCAATCACTTCCGAGCCGACAGGCACGGCAAAATCAATCCCTTTATGTACATGCAACGATTTGTGTATCGGATTAATCTTATCGCCCACCGAAGCTCCTATAGCGTTGATATGCAGATTCTTTATTGGAACGATTGAAGGGATAAATCCGATTTCGTTCTGTTTCAGGGTTACAAGTTTTTTTAAACTGTCAACAATCTCCGATTGGCTTTTGATTTTGTCGGACAATATTTCCATTTTGTTTTCGGCAAGCAACGCCAATTCTTTAATAGTCTTTGAGCGAAGAAATTCATGTTTTGCCGCCGATGACTGTTCTGCTGTAACAAACATGTTGTCAAGTGATTTTGTTTCGAAAATTACGCTGTATATGTTTGTATCTCTTCTTGAGATATCCATAATCACCTCATTCAGTTTCTTATACTGGTCGCTGATTTCGGCGAGATGTTCCGTAAGAATTTTATTTTCTCTTTTGATGGAATATTCCGAATAAGTATCAAAAAATAAGGAATATACTATATAATATATAACCGCAATCATAAAAGTTGACACTAAAAATGAAATAACGCGTATAATTGTCCGCCGTATGCTTTTGCCTACGTCCTCGTATTTCAAAGTTTCGGGATTGAATCTGAATTTGTTTGCTGATTTCGATTTACTCATATATAATTTCGTCATCGCCCTGATTTACGAATTCAAATTCTTCGGTATCAAACTGATTCTCGAAATAAACCAGAGGGTTTTGCGGATTATTTTTCAGCCGTATTTCGTAGTGAAGATGAGGACCGACCGATTTGCCGGTACTTCCTAATTCGCCGACTTTATCTCCACGTTTCACTTTTTGACCTTCAACGACATTGATTTTATAGAGATGAGCATATCGAGTTGAGTATCCAAAACCGTGGTCAACTTCGACTATATTTCCGTAACCGCCTCCGTTATAAGATGCTGTAACCACAACGCCATCGCCCGACGCGTATATTGGCAATCCCGTTTTACCCGAAAGGTCAATGCCTTTGTGAAATTGCAATCCGCCGTACACAGGGTCGGTTCGATAGCCGAAATATGACGATAAGTGTGTTTGTGTGAGACTTACGGGCGCAAATATCGGCATCGACTGCTGCATCAGTATTTTGTTGGACGCCAGCTCGGCAATCTTGTCGAACGATTTCGACTGTATGTATGCTTTCTTTTGCAAAATGTCCATACTGCGATAAATGTCGATTAGCAAATCCGAATTTTTGATTCCCAGATTTTCGTATTTTGCATACCGGTTTACTCCTCCGAATCCGGCATTGCGGACTGTGTATGGAATTGTATCTTCTTCGAAAACAGCTCTGTAAACACTATTATCGCGTTCTATTATTCTGTTTAATGTCTGTTCACTTTCCACAAGTTTTAACGACATTATTTCGTACGAAACCAATAATTCATTGGTAGTTTTTAACAAATGTACTTCTTTTGGCGTTTTAAAGAATAAAGAGTACGCAAAAATCCATGTTGCGGCAATTACGCTCATACCCAAAAAAACCATTACTGACCTTTTTATTATGGATATCAGCGACACTTTCTGCTCTTCAAATAACAGAGTATCAGGATTATATTTATATCGTTTCCTCGCCAAGCCGTTCTATTTTTTTTCTTTTAAATTTATATTAATTTAAACTGTAAAACATGTAAATTTCGGTGCAAAGTTATTAATAATTTTTAATATAGACGTCAAAATTTTGTTTTTTTTTATTATTTAACATAAATCCGCACTTTTTAATAGACTTTAGTAAAGCAAAAAGGTTTAATCTGTGTCATTTGTGCGCTAAAAACCACATTGTATCAACCCCGTCGGCGTAATCGGTGAGTTCGGGTTTTTGGCTATGTCCGAAAAGCGTCGGATTGTCGGAACAGGCGGTTTTGGTGACGACGCACTGTATTTGATCCTGTTTTTCGGCGAGGAAAGTTTTTACTTGTCCGATATGCCGGTAAGTCGAGTAATTGATTGAGGCTATGGACGAAAATGCGGGCGCGTTTTGACGAATTATCACAAAGCCGTTGTTGAGATAACTTTCTTCGGAAAACTCGGATAAGGCTCTTTGATACCGGAAACAATCATTATACCCTTGATGATTCATCACGTCTGCGTATTTTTCCATTGCATTGAAAAACATGCTCCAATCATAGTTTTCGGGGACAAACAGGTTGGAAACATTACGGCATCCCAAACCGAAATAGCTGAAAATGTCATCGCCTAAAGCCACTAATTCGTTTTGTGTTTCGTTGCCGTCGAGAACAGCCAGACTGTAACGGTTTTTGCGCGATAGCAAAGGAATATTTCTGTATTCTGACCGGAAATACCGGAAGGAATTATTGCTGCCCGTTGCGATAACTGCGTTCACATTCTGCGGTTTGGTCTCGGTGAAAACGATGCGTCCCGACAATAACGGAAATCTGTCCGGCAATATCGTGCAAAGGGTTTTTATCAGATGTCTGTCTTTCGACGAAGGCTTTATTACCGCAATCGCGCCTGATGTCAGGACGCTCAACAAGTCGTGAAATCCGACTAAGGGAATATTTCCCGCCATTATTAAGCCTGTCCGACGGCTACCGGAAGCGTCGAAAGGATAACGGCTTACCCAATCGTTCAATTTTCCGCGGTCGAGCATTTTGTTTGCGATAGCGTCTAAAGCCCGCAGGATATTTTTTTCGGTGAACCAATAATTCTCCTTGCAGGAATATTCGATTGCCTTTTCGATAAGCGGATTATTTTCGCCGTTGAGAAAAGACTTAACCACTTCGCCAAGACACGAAAACGCATCTGCAATATATTCGCGCTCAATCATAATTTTGCTAAATAACAGTTAACTTTATCCGAGAGATTTTTGATAGCGAGCGGGATGTTCCATTTGCTTTTGTCGCGAGGTTTGACCATGTTGGATATCGAACGAATTTCGACAAAAGGGACATTTTCGAGCAGACAGACGTAGAAAAACGCTGCTCCTTCCATCGTCTCAATGTCGGGCGAAAATTTGTCTTTCATTCTGCGAATCAGACTTTCTTCTCCCGAAACGGTGTTGTTCGTGACGTCTTTAACCGCCGGGATCGACAAGTCGTGCGCAACTTTTCCGGCGTTTTTTGATATCAGTGTCCCGTTCGAGAATGGAAACATGCCGGCATCGACGATATTTTCCTCGAAACAAGTCGCAAATCCATCTTTCGAAGCAACTCCGAAGTCGCCAAACGTTTCAGAATACACCGTCGCCACATCGCCGATGCGCAACTGTTCCGAAAAGCTGCCGGCAATACCGATATTTAACGCCAAATCGTAATTGCCGTCCAGCAGTTTGGCAAGGTGGTACGTCGTGGACGCAATCCCTACGCCAGTGGTTGCGAGGGTGATGTTACCGGCGCTGTTGTCGATAAACTGTAGTTCGGATAATGTTGCAGCCGTTACAAGTATTTTCATTTTGACAGCATGGTTGAGCGGATTTCGGTAAAAACGCGTTTAGTATCCAGAGTAAATTCTCCGTTCATTATCCAGTTGTAATAGCTGGGTTCGATTGCGAATATTTCTTTCACTCTTTTGCCCTTATGTTTTCCGAAATTAAAAACCGGTTCATCATTGGCGTCCACGCCGATTCGGTTGGCGTAATCAAAATTTTGATTTGTAATCGAAAATTCAGACAGAAATTTCACATCGTTTTTCAGGTCGGGATAGCGTTCTAACTGCGATTGCAGGATTTCGTAAGTTGCTATTGTGTCGGCTTCGGCGTTATGCGCGTTGTCCAATGCTTTGTTGCAGTAAAATTTATACGCCGCTACAAGATTGCGCTGTTCCATCTTGTGAAAAATATTCTGCACATCAATGATTTTCACTTTCCGGAAATCAATATCTATGCCTGCCCTGAGAAACTCTTCGGCTAACAGCGGGATATCGAACTTCAACAGATTGTACCCCGCCAGATCGCAACCGTCGATGAATGTCGCCAGACTTTTCGCTATAGCCTTAAACGACGGGCAATCTTTCACATCTTCGTCGGTTATATTGTGAATAGCAGATGCGCCGGCTGGTATCGGTATCCCGGGATTTATCCTGCGCGTCTTGATTTCTTCATTTCCGCATGGATGTACTTTTACGACCGATATTTCGACAATACGGTCGCTAACTAAATTTAACCCTGTGGTTTCAAGGTCAAAGATAATAATCGGATTTTCTAAATTCAATTTCATGATTATCGTATCAAATTTGCTGCAAAAGTATTAAAAAAAAATGAATTTGCTGCAAAATGAGATATATAATCTTACCAATTACGATTTTTTTTGTACTTTTGAAAAATTATTTGTTATCAATAAATGAAAATATACGATAAAAACTATTTGGATATGAAGCGGATAAAACATATTTTCGGATTGTCGGGAATGCTTGTTTTAATGAAAATCAAGCTTGTTTTCGTTGTGGCGTTATTGTGCGGAGCATGTACAAAAGTCATGAATTTGAGCGACGAAGCACGACTTACTGATTTCGTCGTAAAATCGGTTACTCCCGCAGATATTTTGTTGGGGACTCCTGATATTGACGGCGATACGGTGAAAATTCCGGTACTTCGCGGCGTTACGCTCTTTCCGATGAGTATCGGCGCCGAGCCGGTAATTTCGTCCGAAACCGAACAGGCTGTTCCCGGCGTATCATTTTCGTCGTTCGACGATATAAAGTTCGATTTGGAAGATATTCACCTGAATACTTTCTATCTTATCGCAAAAAGCGGACAGCCGAAACCCTGCTATATCAAACTTGATATCGAAAATCAGGAAGACAGAAACGATTTTAAACAGTTCAACGTCACTGATTTTCCGCAAAACAGCCTGATTGCTGCAAAAGGATTTATCAACCCCATCAGACGAACAATAACGCTTTACGGATTTGAAGCCGGTTTTCCGTTAGAGATAAGCGCCGCCGCAATCCTTTCCGATAATGCGTATATTAAAGAAGAGCATAATGTTATCAACGAAAAAACTTTACGTCTGTCGTTCGGCAAATATGGCGACAGCGTTATGTATAATGTTGAAGCCGAGAACGGAGACCTCAGGGAATGGAAAGTGTTACTGAGAGAGGTAGAAGAAATCAGGGGAACGGAAACTTCGGATATCTTGTCGGCTGTGTCGTTGGATGCTAAAAAACAAAGCGCCGAAGTCAAATCCGGCAACTACAAAATATCGGAAATCGGGGTGGACAGCAAAGCCGGAAAACTGTTTCTGGTCGTGTCGCCGATTACACGAAGCATTGATATAGAAGTCATTCCGACGCTGACCGTATGCTCAAATTCCCAGATAATCGGCTATAATGCGGGCGAAAGTATTTCCTTTGCAGACTATAGTTCCAACAAAGATTTTATCATTCTCGACAGCAGAACAGGTTATTATCAAAACTGGAAATTCGTTCTGATACAGGGCGATGTGGGCGACATCTACAGTTTTCCGTTCACATATTCGTCAGGAAGCAATTATATCCAAATAGACGAAAGCGCTACGGTTATCGATAATATTAACAAGCAGATAAAGTTAAATGTTACCCGTACAAGCGCTGTTTCGTCCTACTGGCCCCTGACAGTTACGGCAGGCGCCGTCGTTTATTCCGAAGGCGCAAAAGTAACTATCGGGACGCTTAGTTTCAACAATATCAACGACAGCGCTCATTTCAGCGTCACATCTTCGCTCGGTGTGGAATCGAAGTGGAAAGTCAGTTTGATTCCACCTCAAACCGGCGGACAGGCTGATATTGACAGCATGAAGATTACCGGTTCGTCGTATCCGGCGTTAACCGACAGAGATATATTAATTAACAAAACTACAGCAGAGGTATTTATCGACTTGAAAAACAAAAGCGCTCTTCCGTTACGGATTCAACCGTACCTGTATATTTCAGAGGGAGCAGAGTTCGAAACATTTCAAAATGGCGATTTTATGGAGTTCGAGACTTTTGCCGACATTGTGGAAGTCGATATTGTATCGCGTTCGGGTGAAAAGAAAACCTGGAAATTCCAACTTTTGGAGAAAAGTCAGTTGCAAAACAGCGATTTCGAATTGTGGGTAACATCGGGAACGCCGACAATAGACCCTACTCCGGGACGAGGACGCGGCTGGGCAACAGCCAATAACATGATGGTGCAGGGAACGAAACCCGTGGATAACGCTAACGGTTTCGCCGCCGAAATGACTACCGACATTATCTCAATACCGAAAAACCTGATAACATCCGCAACGCTTTTCCTTGGCTACTTCGACATGTCCACAATTGCTCTCGACAAGCCGAGAACTATGACGAAATTCGGTATTCCATTCGAAGCCCGTCCCGTTGCTGTCGCCATTGACGCAAAATACACTCCGGGCGACAATTATCAACAGTCGAGGCTTGTCAGCGGTTCCGGCATAATGGCGCAGTATGTTCTCGACGACTTGCCGGGCGGAGATAGCGGACAAATCTGGGCGGAACTGATTCACTGGAACGGCGAAGGTCAGTTGAATTATGCCGGCGAACCGGTTGCCGGAGTACATGTTCTTGCTCGAGGCGAGTATATTGTCACCGGACGAACCGACTGGTCGAGATTACATATTCCGCTCGAACGAAAACCCGGATATGAACAGTATCAACCTACTCATTTAGTATTTGTCGCGGCGTCGAGCATCGACGGGCATCTGTTTCGGGGAGCAAAAGGGAGTAAGTTGACGATAGATAATTTTGAGTTGATTTATTGACAATCACATTAAAACAATTAAGTTATGACGAAAAGTGTAATTAAAATCTGTATTCTGTTATTCGGCATATTGTCGGCGATTAGTGTTTCGGCGCAGGACGCAAAAGATTCTGCATACATCTATCAGGGAAATCTGGGATTGCTGATAGGCACCGACATAGGCGGCGCTATACCTTTTCCCGTATCGAACATTCCGGGAACAATCAACGCTTATCCGCAAATCAATCCGGCATTGGGCGCAAGTATTTCGTTTTCGCTGATAAAAGGTTGGGGCTTGGGCGTTGAGGTGAACTATAAAACCGTGGCAATGAAAGCCGATGCACGAGTAAGCAATCAACAGTTCAACATGGACGATGATAGAATGTATTTCACGGGAACAACAAAAACCGACATGAAATTCACGATGCTCGAAGTCCCGCTATATACCAAATACCGTTTCGATAACCGTAATTTTGCTTTTGCCGGTTTATATTACAGCCATATCTTTTCGGGCAATTTTGTTGCCGACCCGGTCAAAGGATATTCGGGTTCGGAGCCGGACGTCGTCGAAATAACGGACGTCTCGGATATCACAATGGACTTTTCGCAATATCTCGACGACTGGGATCTGGGAGCGCTCGTAGGATACGAACGCGCTGTATTCGACAGGTTGAAACTGGCGTTGCGTTTTTCGATGGGATTCAAAGACATTTTCAAGGCTCCAAACAATTATTTCGACTACAGTATGCTCCACGCAAGAGGATGCATCACTTTGACTTACGACCTCATAAGCACTAAGCGACTGTTCAAAGTAAAACACTAAGTGACTGTTCAAGGGAAAAAAAGAGGGATGTCATTTTCAGACAGCCCCCTTATCTAAAAATAAATAAAGTTATGTCAACCTTGTGTTTCGATGTAAACGACATGAGTTTGGATATATTCTTCCAAGCCATGTTTTCCATCGGCTCCACCGATTCCCGATTTACGCCATCCGGCATGGAATCCTTGCATCGCCTCGAAATTTTCGCGATTCACATACGTTTCGCCGAACTTCAAAGAGCGGATCAGTTTGAATGCCAAATCCAGATTTTGAGTGTAGATCGACGAAGTGAGTCCGTATTCGCAATCGTTAGCCCATTCGATAACTTCGTTTACGCAGTTAAATTCAACGATTGGAAGCACAGGACCGAAAGTTTCCTCCTGGATGATATCCATTTTCTGCGTAGCATCAACCAAAACAGTCGGTTCGAAGAAATATCCCTTGTTGCCGATACGTTTACCTCCGTAAATCAGTTTTGCACCCTGCTGCACAGCCTTGGCTACTTTCTCTTCTACCGATTTCAAAGCGTTGGCTTCAATGAGCGGACCCATATCCAAGTCTTTGATTTCGGCAGGATTACCTGTTTTAACTTTTTTCAGACCTTCTATCAGTTTTTCGATAAAAGCGTCTTTCACTTTGGAATGAACATACACACGTTCAGCGCAGTTGCACACCTGTCCCGTGTTGATGACGCGAGATGCGATGATAGACTTAACCGCCAAATCGAGGTCGGCATCCTCAAATACGATTGCAGGAGCTTTTCCTCCGAGTTCGAGCGAAACTTTGGTGATGTTCGGAGCGGCGGCAGCCATCGTTTGCTGACCTGCGGCAACGCTTCCGGTAAGACTAACCATTCCGACTTTCGGGTTTGAAGCCAGTTCCTGCCCGATAACCGAGCCTTTGCCCATCACTAAGTTGAATACTCCGGCAGGCAATCCGCTTTCTTCGACTATCTGGGCGAATACGTAAGCGTTTTCCGGAGTTAACTGGCTGGGTTTAATCACGATAGTGTTACCCGTTACCAAAGCGGGGGCGGCTTTACGCGCAATCAGGAAGAACGGGAAGTTCCACGGCAAGATTCCGGTAGTGACGCCAATAGCTTTTTTGAACAGGAAAATACTTTCGTTAGGACGGTCGCTCTGAATGATTTCGCCTTCGTAACGACGTGCCCAGCCTGCCATATACTCAAGATAATCGGCAGTAAACAGAACTTCGACATTCGCCAGTCCCTGCACCTTACCTCCTTCACTGACAATGATATCGGTAAGTTCTTTTTCTCTTTTACGGATGCCGGCGGCCAGTTTCAGCAGATAGGACGCTCTTTCGACAGCGGGAGTTTTTTCCCATGCCGTTTGCGCTTTTTCCGCTGCATCAATCGCTGTTTTAGCGTCTTCGGGGGTTCCCGCGGGCATACGTGATATAACCTCTTCGGTTGAAGGATTCAGCACATCAATCCATTTTCCTGATGTGTTTTCGACAAATTTGCCGTCAATGAACATTTTTAGCTCTCTCATAATA